>CAZGVR010000366.1:0-4500 GCA_964528945.1 uncultured Myxococcales bacterium | reverse complement strand
CCTGTCCCCGCGCCCATGCCCAGGTCGAGCGGGCGCGGCCCGGCGCCCGGGACGGCCGCGCTGCCGGTGTCGCCCGTGGCCGCCGGGCCGGGGAGGCTCTGCCGTATTGGTGCGGAAGCGGCCACGGTCTCCCTCGGCGCGCCCTCACGGCCGCCAGTCATCCTGCAGGCGATCTCCCTGGCCCCGGCGTGCTGCGGATCGAACGCCAGGATCCCGGTGACGAGCTTCTCGGACTGCTGAGCGAGGCCCCGCTCCGCGCACAGGCGCGCGAGCCGGTGGTGGATCTCGACGCTGGGCTCATCGATCGGGCGCGTCCGCACGACGTCGACGTACCTCTGCATCGCGGCGTCACGGTTCCCGGTTCTCTCGAGGATCTGGCCGAGCAGGTCCGTGGCCGGGACGAAGTCCTCTGCCGAGCGATCCACCCGCTGGAACACCTCGACGGCCTTCTCCCACCGGGACATGTGCATGTATATCTGCCCGGCCTGGTAGAAGCGGCCCGCCTTCTCGAGGTTCTCCGCCGCCCGGGGATAGTCGCGCATCTTCACGTACAGGGACGCGGCTCTGTCGAAGAGCAGGCTCCGCTCGAAGAGCTCGGCCGCCCGTGCCAGGTTTCCGGCCTGCAGGTAGAAGTCCGCGGCCCTGTCGAACTGGTAGTTCGACTCCAGGAACTTCGCGGCCAGCTCGGGGTTGCCGGTCCGCTCGGCGCACTGGGCCGCCCTCCCGAAGTCCCTTGCACGGAAGAGCATCTCGGCCAGCGAGGCCACGAGCTGCTTGCTGGCCGTCCCCTGGGTGGCCTCGCGGATCAGCTCCTCCCCGACGTTTCCCGCGCAGGAGGCGTAGAGCTTGGCCGCCTCGTCCAGCTCCCCGCGCGACACGAGGCCCAGGAGCACGTTCACGACCTTGCCGCAGGCGATGAACTCCCCGCCGCCCGCCCCGTCCCCCTTGAACTCGAACTCCACCTCTCCCTTGATGGGTCTCATGGCTGTTCCCTCAGTGTCCCTCGTTCGCGAGATCCCTCGCTATCCCGAGATAGAACTCCTCGTGATCGAAGCCCGGACCCGTGACTCCTAGCAGCTGGCCGACCTCGTCGAAGTGGTCGGCCGGCACTTCGCCCCTGTAGTCCCCCCAGATCGCGCTCGAGACCGGGACCATGCCGTCGTTGTCTCCCGCCAGGAGGTAGATCAGGTCGTAGCTCCATCGGATCTCGATATCGCACACGTCCCCGCACGGGATCCCCGTGAGGCAGGTGAGGCCCGTCCACGAGACGTAGCTGACCCTCGGATCGTCAGGATTCGCCGGATTGAAGACGTCCACGACCTCCGAGGTGGTCAGCGATTCGAACGATGCCTCCGCATCCGACTCGCTCCCGCCGGCGGCTCCGATCAGCTCGAGTAGAAAGGCCATCGCATCCGTGGCCGGTCCGGGCAGGTAGCCGAGGGCGACGTCCGCCACGGGCGTGCCGCGGTGCGGCGTGGCCACCGTCACGAGCGCCGAGACCCGGTCGCCGTATCCCAGCGTCGAGATGACCCTCCTCGAATCCAGCCCGCCCTGGCTGTGCGCGACCAGGTCGACCTTCAGGGCACGCCCCTCGTCGAGGAACCCGTCGATCTGCTCCGCGAGCTGACCGGACCTCACCTCGACGGAGTTGTATGGATCCAGCGATGCCACGTACACGGCGTATCCCATCCCGGAGAGGAGATCCGGGATCCCGTAGAAGTACGTGAGCGGGCCGATCTCGTCGAAACCGGTCCAACCGTGCACGAGCACTATCGGGTACCGCGTTGTCTCGGCATCGCACCCGGCCTCGCACGAGACCCCGAGGTCGTACGATCCGGCGGCCCGGGGATCGGCGGCCCTCACCATCACGACGAACTCGCCCGACCGCGGGGGATCCAGATGCACGGTGGAGGCCGGCGCGCCGGCGAGGGCGGTCGCCGAGGCCATGGCCGAGCCCCAGGTCTGGTCGTCTGGCCAGGCGATCGCGAGCTCCACGGGCACGGTTCCCGTGGCGCGGACCGAGACGAGCAGCGAGCTGCCCGAGGAGCCGGCCAGGCTCCACCTGTGCTCGACGCATGGCCCGAGATCGATCCCCGCGAGCAGCGATCCCGCGGCGATCCATCCCCTCGCCTCCGGCGGGGTCTCGCCTGGGATGCACTCGCCGTCATCGGCGTCCGCCTCCATCGAGGTGGCGTCGGCATCCACGTCGCCCGTGTCCGTCGTCGTGTCGCCCGCGTCCTCTTCGCCCTGCGACGAGGTCCCGGTCCCGCACCCCACGGTCGCCAGGAGGACTACGATGGTCGCAAAACGGCGCATCACGGCCGGAGTCTATAGCCAGACGTTCCCGCATGAAAGGGGGACCGGGGCCTGGCGGAGGATCCCCGGCTGCTGTTGCAGCGGGCCCGCGCTCTTCTATTGACTCCTGAAACCCGCCCCCGGAAAGTGATCCGGACCGGAGGTCACCATGAAGATCCTCAGGCGAGGTGGCGGCGAGCTCTTCATGCCGCCCGATCCCGACTTGGCCAGGGCATCCTTCAGGAAGAAGGACAGGGCGCTCGTCAACAAGGTGATGTGGGTGAAGGACGCGGTGGAGAGGTTCGTGCACGACGGCGACTACCTCGCCATAGGCGGCTTCGGCACCAACAGGATCCCGACGTCCGTGTGCCACGAGATCGTCCGCCAGCGGCGCAGGAACCTCGGCTTCCTGGGCCACACGGCCACCCACGACTTCCAGATCCTCGCGGCCGGGGAGTGCTTCGACAGGTGCGACATCGCGTACGTCGTGGGCCTCGAGGCCCGCGGGTTGTCTCCCAACGCGCGAAGGTACCTCGAGTCGGGGAAGGTGCGCATCACGGAGAACAGCAACTACACGCTCTCCATGAGGCTCAAGGCCGCTGCCATGGGAGTCCTCTTCCAGGTCTCCCGGAACCTGCTGGGGACGGACACGTTCGAGAAGTCGCCGTCCGTCGAGTTCGAGTGCCCGTTCACCGGCAAGCGCTTCTCGGCCCACCCCGCCATATATCCCGACGTCGCCGCGATCCACGTCCACGAGGCGGACGTCCACGGGAACGCGAGGATCCACGGGATCAGCGTGTCCGATCTGGACCTGGCGAGGGCGGCCAAGCGGCTGATCATAACGACCGAGCGCCTTATCCCGGAGTCCGAGATAAGGCGGGCGCCGGGCGACACCGACGTGCCCTTCTACCTCGTGGACGCGGTCTGCGAGGTGCCCTTCGGCGGATACCCCGGATGCATGCCGGGCGAGTACTTCTCCGACGAGGAGCATCTGGCCGAGTGGCTGCAGGCGGAGAAGGATCCTGCCGTGTTCGCGAGGTTCCTCGACGAGAACATCTACTCCGTCCAGCGGTTCAGCGACTACCTCGACAGGCGCGGGGGGCTCCGCAAGCTGAGGGAGCTCAGGAGAAAGGAGTTCCTCTTCAGGCGGCAGGAGGAAGAGCATGGGCGATAGACGAGAGAAGCCTCCCTACAACGTCATGGAGCTGATGATCTGCGCGGCCTCCCGGCTGCTCGAGGACCGCTCCACGGTCGCCGTGGGCACCGGCGCACCGTGCGCCGCCACCATGCTCGCCCAGAAGACGCACGCCCCGAGCCTCGTGATCTTCTTCGAGGCGGGCGGCATTGCCCCCATCCTGCCGGAGATGCCCATCTCGGTAGGGGACTCGCGGACCTTCTACAGCGGCGTCATGGCCTCCGGCATGTGCGACATCATGGAGACGTGCCAGCGCGGCCTAGTGGACTACACCTTCCTGGGCGGCGCCCAGATAGACATGCACGGCAACCTGAACTCGACGGTCATAGGCCCCTGGGAGAGTCCGAAGGTCAGGCTGCCGGGATCGGGCGGCGCCAACGACTTCGCCTCGTTCTGCTGGCGCACCATGGTCATCACCCCGCAGGACAGGCGGAGGTTCTGCGGCAAGCTGGATTTCATGACCACCCCGGGGTACCTCTCGGGCGGCAGGAGCAGGGAGGAGGCCGGGCTCCCGCCGGGCACCGGGCCGTACCGGGTCATCACGAACATGGCCATCATGGACTTCGAGGAGACCTCGCGCAGGATGCGCGTGATCTCGCTCCACCCCGGGTGCACGCTCGCCGACGTCAGGGACAACTGCGGCTTCGAGCTGCTGGCGGCCGATGACATGGCCGAGACCCCGCCGCCCGAAGCCCTGGAGCTGGAAATCCTCCGCGATCAGGTCGATCCCAACAGGCTGATCATAGGCCGCGGCTAGAACTCGTACTCGTTCTCATCTCTTTGCCCTCCATGCAGACGAGTCATCGAGCACTGCCACGGCATCCACGCCGGACGATCTCAGGAACCTGACCACCACCGGATCGCGGCTGGCCACGATGTCGCCCGGGGATCCCGTGATCCGGATCGTCCCCTCGTGCAGGAGGGAGATCGTGTCGCCCACGCCGAAGGTCGTCGTGAGGTCGTGGCTTATCACTAGGCTGGTCACGTCGAACTTCTCGGCGGTCTCGCGG
>CAZGVR010000365.1:0-4503 GCA_964528945.1 uncultured Myxococcales bacterium | reverse complement strand
CCGAGAGGGACGGGATAGAGCGGCCGGATCGCCAGCTGCGCGGCGCGGCGCTGGGGAGCCCCGAGGCCGACGAATGCCGGGCCGCCAGGGCCGCTGCCGCGAACTTCGCGTTCGCGAACAGGCAGGCCCTCGCCGGCATCGCCCTGCATGCGATCGAGCGGCGGGCGAGGGCGCTCGGGCTCGGGTTCGACCACGAGGTCCTGTACGACGTCGCCCACAACATCGCCAAGTGGGAGACCCACGGGGAGGGCGCGGCAAGGCGAAGGCTGCTCGTGCACAGGAAGGGGGCCACGCGTGCGCTGCCCGCCGGGCATCCGGAGCTGCCGCGGAAGTACCGCCTGGTCGGACAGCCCGTGCTCATCCCGGGCGACATGGGCCGCTCGTCCTGGGTGCTCGCCGGCGATCCCGGATCCGACGGGACCTTCGCCAGCTGCTGCCACGGCGCGAGCCGGCTCCTGAGCCGGGCCGAGGCCTCGCGCTCCACCAGGGCGAACCAGGTCGTGAGGGATCTCGAATCCAGGGGCATAGAGGTGCGCGCGGCGAGCCGCGAGACGCTCGTCGAGGAGTTCCCCGGCGCCTACAAGGACGTGGACGAGGTCGTGGAGGCAGTGAGGGCCGCGGGCCTCGCTCGCCCGGTCGCGCGACTGGTTCCCTTCGTCGTGCTGAAGGGCTAGCGGCCTCTTGTATTGAATCCCCGTTTTTTATAGGATCCGTTCACTTTCATCGTTCGACAAACGCAGGCCGCATCGCGGCCGATGTAGGGAGGCAGGGTCATGTCCGATCCGAGTGAGCTGAGGAAGAGCGATCGCAAGGACGTTCCGATCAGGGTCAAGTTCAAGAGCGCGACCATCGAGGAGTTCATCGACCAGTACTCGAAGGACGTGAGCAGGGGCGGCATCTTCATCAAGCACAAGACCCCCTCCCAGTTCCCGGTGAGGACGCTGATCAAGTTCACGCTCCTTTTGAACAGCGGCGATCCGTTCATCCAGGGCATCGGCCGGGTCGTGTGGGTGCGCGAGCTGGAGCAGGCCCGGGTGGACAAGCCGCCGGGGATGGGCATCAAGTTCATCAAGCTGGACGAGAAGAGCCGGGCGATCATCGACCGCATCGTGGCCGGGAAGGAAGGACCCGACAACGGATCCGGACCGCCGGGAGGCGAGGACCTCGAGGGAGAGGCCAAGCCGGCCGAGGCCGAGAAGGCCGCCGAGGAGGCTGCGGCCACGACCGAGGAGAAGAAGGAAGAGAAGGCGGCCGAGGCCGAGAAGCCCGCGGAGAAGGCCGAGGAGAAGAAGGAAGAGAAGGCGGCCGAGGCCGAGAAGCCGGCCGAAAAGGCCGAGGAGAAGAAGGCCGATGAGGAGAAGGAAGAGAGGAAGGCGGAGAAGCCGGCGGCCGAGGAGAAGAAGGCCGAGGAGAAGAAAGCCGAGAAGAAGAAGGCAGAGAAGAAGGAAGAGAAAAAGGCCGAGCCCACGAAGGAAGCCAAGGCCGAGAAGAAGTCCGAGAAGAAGCCCGAGAAGAAGGAGGAGAAGCAGGAGGTCAGGAAGCCATCTCCCCCGGCGGACGCGGCCGAGGAGGAGAGCAAGACGAGCATCTGGGTCTGGGTGCTCATCGTGGTCATCATCGGCCTCATCGCCTACTTCGTGATCTCGAAGGGCGGGAAGAAGCCCGAGGAGCAGACGCCTCCTCCGCCGGCCCCTGTCGTCGAGAAGCCCGAGCCGCCGCCGCCGCCCGAGCCCACGCCTCCCCCGCCGCCACCCAAGGAGGTCGCGACCCTGTCGGTGACGGCGGATCCGGCCGGCGCGACGGTCACGTGGGTCGACAAGTCCGCCATCGCCCCGGCGAGCCTGCCCGACCTCACGGTGGGAGAGACCGTAGCCGTCAAGGTGAGCATGCTCGGGTACAAGTCGGTCACCCAGACCGTGGCCGTTGCCAAGGACCTGGCGCCCATCGCGGTCAAGCTCGACAAGCTGCCCGTCTCCCTCGTGCTGGATTCGGAGCCCACGGGCGCGATCCTCAAGATCGACGGCACGCCAAAGGGCAAGGTCCCGAAGACCATCGCGGTCGCGGATCCGGCCAAGGCCATGGCGATCAACCTGAGCCTCAAGGGATACGAGCCCGTGGATCTCACGGTCAACAAGGACATGGGCTGGGTCGAGTCCGAGACGGGGTGGACCCTCACCCTGAAGCCCATGCTCGCGGCAGTCGCGCCGGTCGCACCGCCGCCGCCGCCCGTGGAGAAGGTGACGCCGCCGCCGCCGCCGGTCGAGAAGAAGCCGCCGGTCGAGAAGGTGACGCCGCCGCCGCCGCCGGTCGAGAAGAAGCCTCCGGTCGAGAAGGTGACGCCGCCGCCACCGCCGCCCGAGAAGAAGGTGACGCCTCCTCCGCCGCCGGAGAAGAAGGTGGAGCCTCCGCCCGAGAAGAAGCCGCCCGAGAAGACCAAGGAGGAGATCCCCGAGGATCCCTACGCGTGAGGCCTTCCGAACTCTCCGTCATCCTATGCACCGTCCCCGACCCGGATGTCGGGGCAGGCATCGCGCGCCGCCTCGTCGAGGAGAGGTTCGCGGCCTGCGTGAACATCGTCCCGGGCCTGAGGTCCATCTACACGTGGAAGGGAAAGATCGAGGACGGGACCGAGGCCCTGCTCCTGGTCAAGGCCCGGACCGACCGCTTCGCGGACGTGAGGAGGCGGATCTCGGAACTGCACCCCTACGAGGTCGCCGAGATAGTGGCCCTGCCCGTGGCGGACTGCCACGAGCCGTACCTCGCATGGGCGCTGGAGGTCACGGACTGACGCCGCCATTGCCGCCCGTTCCCCTTGGGGGGTCCGATCTGGAGGACCTGGTCGCGCTCGGCTTCGATCCCGCCGGGTTCGAGCGCGTGTGGCGAGATCACGTCTCGGGGCTGTGGAAGCGCGACCTCGTCATCGCGCCCGTGCGGCTCGCCCCGCCGCCCATGGGTGCCTTCGTCCCGCTCCCGCCACGATCGACCGCCGAGCGCGAGAGGCTCGCCTCGATCGGGACAGACGCCATCTCGCGAGGCAGGGTCGGAGTGATAGTCCTGAACGGCGGCATGGCCACGCGCTTCGGCGGCGTGGTCAAGGGCATGGTCGAGGCCCTGCCCGGCAGGTCGTTCCTGGATCTCAAGATATCGCAGGTCCGCGCGGTCGGGCGAGACGTGCCGGTCTTCCTGATGGACTCGCCGGCGACGCACGCACCCACGCTCGAGCACCTCGCCGGCCTCGATCAGGCCCGGAGCGGAGTCTTCACGTTCCTGCAGCAGGTGGGCCCGCGCATCACGCCTGACGGGGAGGCCTTCCGCGGGGAGGACGGACGTGTGTCGTGGAGCGGCATGGGCCACGGGGACGTGCTCCAGGCCTTCCGGAGGTCCTGGCTCGGGGAGTTCCGCGAGCGAGGCGGGCGGATCGTGATGGTCGGCAACGTGGACAACCTGGGCGCCTGCCTGGATCCGGCCATGGTCGGGCTGCACCTCGAGCTGGGCCGGCCGGTCACGGTCGAGGTCGCGGCGCGGACCGCGACCGACACGGGAGGCCTCGCGGTCCTGATCGGCGGGCGGCTGGCCCTGCTCGAGGGGCTCAGGTGGCCCCGCGCCCTGGACGACTCGGCATACCTGGCCTTCAACACGAACACATTCCACATCGACGTCGAGGTTTTCGAGGACCCTCCACGGCTGGACGCGTACCCGGTCGAGAAGGAGGTCTCGGGCCGCGTCGCAGTCCAGTTCGAGCGCATCCTCGGCGAGGTCACGCACCACGTCGCCACGTCGTTCGTCCTGGTGCCTGCCGCCGGCGGCGAGTCGAGATTCGTGCCGGTCAAGCGGCGAGAGGATCTCGGTAAGCTGGCCGGCGTCATCGAGCGCGTCCTCGGCGCCTGGGGCGTCACGTGAGAGCGAGGCCCGCACCGATGGCGCTGCTCGCGTGCCTGGCAGCGGCAGGCTGCAGCCCTCCAACGGCAGGGCCCGGATGGGTCGCGGGCCGGGAGGAGGTCGTCCTGGACCTCGGGGCCAGGGTCCCGGTGGCAGGGACCGCGCTCATGGATGCCGGTGACGGCGGCCTGATGGTCGTATGGGCCGAGAGGTCCGGCATCTGGTCCATGCGATTGGATCCGTCCTGGAAGCGGATCGGCGAGCCGGCGCTGCTGAGCCTCACCAGGGCAGCGGCCATCGAGGGGCTCGCCCTGCCATCCGGATGCGGCGCAGGTGGCGCCGGGTTCGTAGTCGTGGCTGCGCCGCTGACCGGCATCACCGATGGAAACGCCGACATGGAGGTCATGTTCGTGGACGGCGAGGGGAACCTCGCCCGGCGGATGACCGTGCCGGCGAAGTCGGGTCCGTACACCTCCGACCTGGTGCTCGCCGGCGGATGCGACGGGATCGCCGTTGGCTGGGGACGCGGAAGCGTGGGGGACTTCGCGGCAGGTCTCGTGCTGCTGGATCCCGGAACCGGTGGGATCTCGTGGCAGCGCAGGCTGAGCGCCGTGGGCCGGAACG
>CAZGVR010000364.1:1622-4529 GCA_964528945.1 uncultured Myxococcales bacterium | reverse complement strand
CATGGAAACGAACACGCCCAGCGGATCGAAGCGGTCCCCGTGCGTGGTCTGGTCCGCGGCCAGGGTGGCGTAGAAAACGGACAGGCAGACCAGCGCGATCACGACGAGCGTCACGGCCGTCGTCCATGCTATGGACCTGACCCGTCCCACGGCCGCGGAATATAGCACAAAGACCCGGGCCCGGGCGCCCCCTCATTCCACGGCAGGGCGTTTCTCGAGCCTGCGGAGGCCGTCGGACGCCTCGTCGCGCACTACCCGGGACGGGTGGCCCGACTCGAGGACCTGGAGGAAGTCGCTGGCCTCCTTGCCTCCAGTGCGGCCCAGGGCATCGACGATGGCCACGTCGAGCCCGGGGTCGGCCTCGTGGAAGACCGCGATGAGCGCCGGCGTGGCCCGCGGGTCCCCGATCCGGCCTAGCGCGCCCACGAGGTCCGGCACCATCTCGCTTCCCAGCGGCGCCTCGTCCAGCATCTCCACGAGCAGGGGTACGGCATCCACGAACCCGCGTTCCCCCAGGATCCGCACGGCGGTGACCGCTTTCCCGCTCGAGGGATCGGCCCGGAGCATCTCGACGAGCGCGGCCGAATCCATGCCGAAGAGCGCCACCTGTCCCACGAGATCGTCGATGAGGCCGTCCACGATCCTGGCCAGGTCGGCGCGATCCACGGAGCCCGACGTCGTCGCATCGGCTCTCTTCGTGGCGATCAGACGCCACCCGTCCCCCCACGTGGTCCGGAGCGAGATCCGTGATCCGGCGCTCTTCTCCCCGGACCCGGGCCTGCCCTCGATGACCGCGAGCTCGAGGGCCGGTCTCCCCTCGACGCCGGTCCTCACCCTGCCGTCCGATGCCAGCCTCTCGACGAGGACGCCCGAGGCGATCGCCTCCTTGCCCTCGTCCCGGGTCACGTCCATGGGGCCCTCGAGCACGACCCACGACACGACGACCTCGCCCACCGCGAGCCCCTTCGCCGCGGCCGGGGCGGCGCCCGCCCGCACCCTGCACCCGCCCGCGAGGGCCGCGGCCGCGAGCGCGACCGACCAAGCGAGGCGCGGCCTCAGCCGGCGCCCGGATTGGCGAGGAGCTGCGGCACGATCGGGATCAGGATGCCGACGCCCAGCAAGGCCATGAGGATCGACGACCCCCCGTACGAGAAGAGCGGCAGCGTTACGCCCACAATGGGCAGGAGCGAGGACACCATGCCCAGGTTCAGGAAGGACTGCCAGAAGAAGATCGACGCGATCCCGAAGGCCGTGACCATGGCGAACCGGTCCTTGGCCCTGGACGCGATGCGCACGGCCCACATTATCAGGGCGAGGTACAGGAGGATGAGGAAGATGGATCCGACGAACCCCTCCTCCTCGGCCCAGACCGCGAACGGGAAGTCGGTGGACTGCGCGGGCAGGAAGCCGTGGCTGTTCTGCGTGGACTGCATGAACCCCTTGCCCAGCAGCTGCCCCGAGGCGATGGCGATCACCGACTGGTTGGCGTGCCACGCCGCTCCGAGCAGATCCGCGCTGGGGTTCAGGTACGAGACGATCCGGTTCCTCTGGTAGTCGTGGAGGAGGTAGGACCACGAGAACGGGACGAAGGCGATCGTGAGCCCGATCGTGATCAGTATGGCGCCCAGGTTCATCCTGAACAGGAACAGCGTCGTGACCAGGATGATTATGAAGATCAGCCCGGTCCCCAGATCCGGCTCCTTGAGGATGAGCAGGACGGGCAGCAGCGTCATCAGGCCCATGACCGCCACGTCGCCCAGAAGGTTGCGCGCGTGCCTGGGCTGCCGGTTCACGTACCTCCCCAGCGACATGACGAGGAAGATCTTCATGAGCTCCGATGGCTGGAAGCTGAAGGCGCCGAACTCGAGCCAGCGGCGTGCGCCGTTTATCTCGCGGCCGAACATGAGCACCCCGAAGAGCATCACCACCCCGATCGCGTAGTACGCGTAGGCCTGGCGCTCGAAGATGCGGTAATCCACGGTCGCGACGACGACGGCGGCCACGATCCCGAACGCGAACCAGTAGACCTGGGTCAGGTAGAGCTCCCGCTCCCTGGGGATGTGCTGGACGGTCGAGTAGATGTTGAGGATCCCCGCGATGGTGATCAAGAGGACTATGACGGCCAGGAACCAGTCGAAGCGAAGCCGTTCCTGCGTGGACCCGGCCATCAGTAGATCTCCTTGAGGTACGATCCCAGCACGCCCGTCGCCAGCGGCGCGGCGGCCTTGCCGCCCGCGCCACCGTGCTCGACGAGCACGACAATGGCGACCTCCGGGCTGTCTGCGGGGGCGAGGGCCACGAACCAGGAGTGGGGCTGGCTGAAGTACCAGAACTCCTGGATCTGCTGGCCCTTCTGCGGCTTGGGACGCGCCACCTGGGCCGTGCCGGTCTTCCCCGAGATGGAGACGCCCTGCACGCCGGTGCCGTACGCGGTCCCGAGGGGATCCTCGACCACTCCCTTCATGGCCTCGAGGAGGAGCTCCCTGGTCCCGGTCGACAGGGACACGGTCCGCCTGACCTCGGGCATGAACCTCTGCACCGGGGTCCCGTCCGGCTCGTCCAGGCTCTTGACTATCTGCGGGTAGTAGAGGTACCCGCCGTTGGCGAGCGCGGCATAGGCGAGGGCGAGCTGGATCATCGTGACCTTCAGGTTGCCCTGGCCGATGGCCATGTTCATGGTGTACCCGGGTCTGAAGTGGACCTTCTTCGTGAAGACGTACCACTTGCGGTCCGGCACGAACCCCGGCACCTCCCCCGGCAGCCCCACTCCCGTCCGCTCGCCGAAGCCGAAGTCCCGCGCGAACCGCGAGATCCGGTCCATGCCCACCATGACCGAGAGGTTGTAGAAGAACACGTTGCAGGAGTAGACGATGGCCTTCTCGAGGTTGACGAGCCCGTGCTGCCCGG
>CAZGVR010000364.1:0-1612 GCA_964528945.1 uncultured Myxococcales bacterium | reverse complement strand
CACTCCTCGGGATCGATGTTCACGCCCTCCAGCACGGCGGGGTCCACCATGCCGGAGCCGCCGATCTCGAGGAAGCCGGGGCAGTTCACCGCGTCCTTCGAGTCGATGACCCCCGTCTCGAGGGCGGCGATGGCAGGGAAGATCTTGAAGGTGGACCCGGGGAAGTAGTTCTCCATCACGTTGCGGTCGATCCACGGGTTGAACGGGTTCTCGTTCATCTCGTCGAGCTCCTTGCGCGTGAGCCCGGCCGTCATCCTGGCCGAGTTGAACGACGGCTTCGAGTAGAGGGCCAGGAGCCGCCCGGTGTGGACGTCGACGACCACCGCGGCCCCGGCCGGGTATCCGAGGAAGGCCTCGTCGATGAGCCTCATCAGGTCGGCATCCAGAGTCGTGGTCAGGTCTCCGCCCGGGAGCGCCTCCTTGCGCAGCGGCCCGTCCACGAGCTTCCGGGCGTTGATGTCGTCCATGGGCACGCCCTTCGCGTCCACGATCACCTTGCTCCAGCCGCGCCGTCCCCTGAGGATCGACTCGAACATCCGCTCCAGCCCGGACCTGCCGATGAGGTCCCCGGGCTTGTAGCCTCGCTCGGGGTACTCGTCGATGTCGTCGAGCTTGACCTCGTTCAGGTAACCGAGCGTATGGGCGCCGACCCTTCCCATCGGGTACAGGCGGATCGGGTGGTACGTGACCTCCAGGCCTCCCCGCTCGCCCGCGAGATCCTGCTTGTGGGTCTCGAACAGCGCGAGCTCGTCCCTGGTGATGTCCTCCTTCACGAGCATGGGAACGTACCGCTTGAGGCCCTCCTGCTCCTTGTAGCGGGCATCGAGGGTCTCCCGCTCCGCCGGTGTGAGCCCGAGGTAGTCGCAGACGGTGTCGAAGTCCTCCGCGTAGTCGAAGAAGGCGGGCGTGATCCACAGCTGGTACGATGGCTGGTTCGTGGCGAGCACTCGCCCCTTGAGATCCCTGATCGTGCCCCTGTAAGAGGGGATGTCCTTGACCCGCACTATGTTCGCCTGGGAGAGGGCCCGGTAGTGGCCGCCCCTGATCAGCTGGAGGTGGAGGAGCCGAATCCCGAGGACCAGGAAGCAGGCGGCCACGATGAGGTACGCCCACCGGAAGCGCTTCCTCGCGTCCAGGATGTCCCTCGTGTAGGTATCGAGAGCCATCAGACGACGACCTTCTCCTCCTTGCGCTTCGGCGACTCCGGCACGATGCGCGAGCCCAGCCAGAAGATCAGGGGAGCGCAGAGGGCGGTGGCGAGCGGGTGGAACAGGAGCGTGAGGAGCACTGCCTTCCAGCTGGGGATGGCCCTCTCGAAGAGGGCGCGCATCCCCACCACCATAAGGTTCGCGGACAGCGAGGCGGCGAGCGTCATGGCCGACTGGAACAGCCAGCCGGAGAGCAGTATCTCCTTGTGGACGAACCTGAAGAGCAGATAGATGGCCGGGACGACGAACAGGTGGATCCCCACCGGAGCGGCCGCGCAGGTGTCGAGGATGTATCCCATGACGAAGGCCAGCGCCGTTCCCCGCGCGGCCCCGTAGTCGATCATGCCCAGGTAGATGACGAAGGGAAGGAGGAAATCGGGCGTGAAGTATCCAAGGGGGCTCCA
>CAZGVR010000363.1:0-4539 GCA_964528945.1 uncultured Myxococcales bacterium | reverse complement strand
GGGTGTACTAGAACTACGGCCGGAGGGTGTCAAGGCCGACGCTGCGCCCCTTGCCTGCAAGGGCTTTCAGTGGGGTGGGGGAGGCGGCGCGAGAACCTCGCGGTAGTTCTTGCCCGGCATGGCCGGGCCCACGATCCCCGACATCTCCATCCGCTCCACCATGCGGGCCGCGCGGTTGTAGCCGATCCCGAGCTTGCGCTGGAGCCGCGAGATCGACGCCTTGCGCTCGCTCGTCACGATGGCCACGGCCTGATCCCACATCTCGTCGACCTCGCCGCCGAGCTCCTCGGCGAGGATGTCGTCCTCCTCGCCGGCCTGCAGGATCTCCTCCCTGTACGTGGGATCCGCCTGCTCCTTGAGGAACCCGACGACCCTGCGGATCTCGTCGTCCGAGACGTAGCCGCCGTGCACGCGCTTGAGATCCGAGGTGCCTGGCGGGAGGATCAGCATGTCGCCTCCGCCAAGCAGGCTCTCGGCACCGTTCGCGTCCAGCATGACGCGCGAGTCGACCTTGGAGGCCACCTTGAACGCGATCCGGCACGGGAAGTTGGCCTTGATGAGCCCCGTGACCACGTTGACCGAGGGTCGCTGCGTGGCCACGATGAGGTGTATGCCGGCCGCCCTGGCCTTGGCCGCGAGCCGCGACACCGCCCACTCGACCTCGCGCGGGGCCACCATCATGAGATCCGCGAACTCGTCGATCACGATGATGATGTACGGGAGCCTGGCGGGCCGCGGGGCTTCCTCGCCCGCGCCGGCCTCGCCGACCGCCCCGCCACCGGCCTGGTCGGCAGGCTCCTCCGCGGCGGCGCCCGAGCCCCGGGCCTCGATCCTCCTGTTGAAGCTCGCGATGTCGCGCGCGTGCATGTCGGAGAATGCCTGGTACCTGCGCTCCATCTCGTCCACGGCCCACTTGAGCGCCGAGGCCGCGTGCTTCATGTCGGTGACGACCGGGAGCAGCAGGTGCGGGATGCCGTCGTAGGGCTGCAGCTCGACCTGCTTCGGGTCGACGAGGATCATCTTCAGGTCGTCGGGCCCGTACTTGAAGAGAAGGCTGAGCAGCATGGTGTTGATGGCCACGGACTTGCCGCTGCCGGTCGTGCCCGCGATCAGGAGGTGCGGCATCTTGTGCAGGTCCATGACGTGCGGCCTGCCGATGATGTCCTTGCCCACGGCGAGCGGCAGCCTCGACGCCTCGGACGAGAACTGAGGGTCCTTCATGATCTCGGAGATGAAGACCATCTCCCTGGACGGGCTCGGAAGCTCGAAGCCCACCGCGTTCTTGCCCGGGATCGGCGCCACGATCCTGACCTTGTTCACCTCCAGGCTCATGGCGAGATCGTCACCGAGCATGCTGATCACAGAGATCTTGGTGCCCTTCTCCGGCCGGAACTCGAGCGTGGTCACGACCGGTCCCGGGTGGATCTCGGTCACCTTGCCGCGCACGCCGTAGTTGCCCAGGGTCTCGCTCAGCTTCTCGGCCATGGCCCTGAGCTGATCCGGGGAGATCTGCGTGGTCGAGGGAGGCGGCACATCGAGGAGCTCGATGGAGGGCAGCACGAAATCGCCCCTCCCTTCCGCCTCAGCGCCCTGGCGCCGACGCCCGCCTCGCCTGTGCTTCCTCGCGGCCGGCCCCTCCTCCTCCGACTCTGCCTCGCCCTCGTCCCCGGCTTCGGGCTGGCCGGCGGGCATGTGTATGGTCACGCCCTCGAGCACGTCGCCGCCGCCCATGGGATCGTCGTCCAGCGGCGCGCCGTCCTCCTGAGCGGCGTAGAGATCGTCCTCTTCCTCGCCGGCGCCGACACCGGATCCCGACCCGTCCTCCTGCTTCGCGCCGACGCTGCCGCGCCGGGAGAGGACCGAGCGGAACCCGCGAACGAGTCCCAGCGAGGCGGACGCCGCCATCCTGCCGCCCCTGGCAGATGCCGAGGCGAGCACGGCTATGAACACGGTCGGGCTGATGCCGGACACGACAACGAGGGCAATGGAGAGCACCGCGGACAGGATCAGGAATGAGCCGGGGCCTGCGAACAGCCGGACCATTGCGTCACAGATCATCTGCCCTATCACCCCGCCGGCGAGGTGGCCGCCGCGCACGATCTCGCCGCTCCAGCCCACGCTCAACAGCGCGGAGGCGGACACCAGGCAGGCGACCCCGCCCAGGATGCGCAGCGGCCGGAAGGCGTTCCTCCGCGTGACCAGCGCGACGGCCGACCCCGCGACCAGGACCGGCGGAACCAGGAGCGAGGCGTGTCCGAGGATCTGGTACAGGCTGAAGGCCAGGTATGCGCCCACCGGGCCGGTCCACGCGGACCGCAGGGGCAGACCGCTCGCGCCCATCCCGCCGTAGGTGAGGAGCGCCAGCCCGGAGAACCCGCCAGCGAGCAGGATCCCGAGCATGCCGACCTCGAAGGCGAGAATGCTCGCGCTGTCGCTCGAACCGGCCGACCGTTCCTCGACCCTCGTGTTGCGTCTCGCCGCCGACATGCGTCCCTTGCTAATTTCGCCGCGCTTCCGTGACCCGATCATTCTATTCCGCGCCGCGCCGGTGGATCCAGATAACGGATCTGGCCATGGGCGCGCGAATACACTTCCTGACCCTTCGCCGAACGCGACATGTGCGAAAAAAAACGCACGTGCGCCAATCCAGTGCTTTTGAGTAGTATCTTATGAAACCATCCGCCGGCAGGAGTGCTTGATGGCATGGCAGGCGCCGGACGCCGCCGGGCGCGTGCCGCGCGGTCGGGCAGCGCGCCGAGGGGCCAGGAAGGGCAGGTTTTTGGCAGTCAAAGCCGCGCACCTGACGCGGTTGCCGCTCAGTGCCGCCCGGCGCTGGAGTTGAACTTAATTTTATGAAGTTTCATCTAATTATAGATTTCCGTGTTGACAGCTATGATATTTACCTCTAACTTCGGGAGCAAGTGAGCGCTTCCTGTCTCGAAGGGAATCGGTGATGGGAGCGAGGCAAGTGGTCGGAGTGGTGGAGGGTTGCTCCTCCACCGGGATGGAAAAGGGGCCGAGAGGCCTGGGTGAGACCCCCAGAACTAGGAGGTGATCATGGCAGTCGCGAAGAAGAAGACAGCGAAGAAGAAGGCTCCGGCGAAGAAGGTCGCCAAGAAGAAGCCCGCCAAGAAGGCCAAGAAGAGGTAGGCAGGAGGATTACCAGCATGACGTGCTGTGCAAAGCCGGTCAAGAAGACCGCCAAGAAGAAGGCCCCCGCGAAGAAGGTCACCAAGAAGACGGCGAAGCGGAAGAAGTAGCTCGCCGCCCTGCCTCCCTTTCCAGTCACCCATCCATCCGGGATCGCGAACCAGGCTCGCAGCAGCGTTCGCCTTCTCACGCCCGATCCACCGTGATACGGTCCGGATGGGACTCATGAGCGATCCCGATGGAAAGGCGCCGGCCGGGGACGACAGGCTGACCCGCGAGGAGATGCGCGTGGTGAGCGGGGCCGGGATCTTCGACACGTACTTCGGCCGCGGCTGGTTCCGCAACCTCGTCATCTACGGCATCCCGGCCGTGAGCGCGCTCCTCGTGCTCGCGGGCATCGCGTCCTCCTTCGTCGAGCCGTCGGAGACCCTGCTCCTCTACGCGCAGCCCGCATGGATCCCGGGAGAGAGGACCGGGATGCGCATCGTGATCATGGACGCCGAGGGGGAGTACCTGCCAATAACCCACCTGGACATCGAGATCGGAGATCCGGCTCGCGGCAGGAAGGCCAAGCTCTACGACGGGGATCCGCACGGCACGGAGGCCGCGACCCTCGAGGTCGTGCTTCCGCGCTGGCCTGGCGGGAGGTACCGCCTCGACATAGACGCGAGGACGACGCGTCGCTCGAAGAGCGCGTCGCTCGAGGCCACCCTCGACCCTTCGTACCCCGGCGAGAAGGCCGTGCTCAACAGGGATCTCGAGACCTGGCGAGTGAGGTACGCGGGGCAGACCTTCATGGATCCGGGAGCCGGCCTGCGCGTGGAGCTCGTGCCCGAGGGTGGCCAGATCGTGTCGAGCCTCCACAACATCGTCTACGTGCGGACGACAGACGAGGGCGGCGCGCCGGTCGCCTCCCGCGTCGGCCTCGGACTGGTCGAGGGCTTCCTGCAGGGCGATCTTCCGAAGGAGGTCGAGACGGACGCGCTCGGCATAGGCGCGTTCATCGTCTACCCGACCTTCAACTCCCTCGTCATCGAGGTGTCGGCCGTCCCGCTCACGCCAGCCGATGGCGCCCAGCCGGCAGCCCACGGCAAGATCGTCATGCCCATAGGGCCGCGCGGGATCCTGGTCCGGCGTCCGACGCCCAACCCGGAGGCCGCAAAGCCGTTCCGCCTGCGGGTCCAGACGATCGGCAACCCGCCCAGCATCTTCGTGGATCTCTACAGGGGCGGCGTCTGGTCGGGCGCGCTCTTTGCGCGGCCCGAGGGCCGGAGCACCGAGATCGTGGGGCCGGCCTCGCGATCGAGCGGCCTGCACGCCGTGCAGGCATACGACTCGCCCGTGCCCGCGCTCGTCCAGAAGCTGCCGGGCATCGCACCGGAGCTCATG
>CAZGVR010000362.1:765-4544 GCA_964528945.1 uncultured Myxococcales bacterium | reverse complement strand
AGCTTGATGCTCGTGCGCCGGCCGCCGCGGACCGACCTGCCCCAGGTGACCGAGCAGTCGACACGGCCGCCGAAGTAGGTCCTGTTCACGTCGTCGAAGATCTCCTTCAGGTTGTGGACCCTGCCCTGCCACTCTATCGCGATCGGCTTCTTGCGCGCCGGGGCCCTGCGGATCTTGTGGCCAGAGGCCTCGATGAAGCGGTCGATGACCCTGGACGAGGCCTCGTCGCCCTTCCTGATGAAGCTCACGAGCGCGTCCACGACCACGTCGTCCGCGTCCAGGAACATGTGGTGGAGACGGACCTTCCAGAAGCTCTTGCGTCGCCGGGCCGTGAACATGCGCTGCCTGTTGTCCGTGATCTGGAGCACGACCGGCGCGCTCAGGCTCTCCTGCAGCTTGTGCGCGAGCTGCTGCCGCACGCCCTCGTGGACGTACACGTGCGGTGCGACCGAGGCGAACGGCAGCTCCTGCTGGATCACGTGATCCGGAATGGGGATGGCGCGAGGGATGGACGTCTGCTTGACGAGCCTGGTGCGCCGCCTGGGGGAGCGGCTGCCAGAGTCGGTCTCGATGGAGAAGCCGAGCCTGGTCTGGGCCTGCGACTGGGCCGCCTGCGCCTGGGCCTGGACCTGCGCCTGGCCGCCCTGCTCCTCTCCTGGCTCGTCCTTCTTCACGCAATGGATCGTAGTGCGATATGGGGAAATGGGTAAAGAAAATCTTCGAAAGTTGTATCATGGCAAGAACATTGGATATTATCCCAGTCATGACCGGCCGGATCCCAGGGGTGGTGCTCGCTTCCACGTCGCGGCACAGGCGTCATCTGATGGATCGCCTGGGCATCGAGTACCGGTGCGAGACCCCCTTGTGCAACGAGGACCTGCCAGAAGGGACGCTCCCGGGGGAGGGCACTGCGATCCTCGCGGTCAGGAAGGCAAGGAGCGTTGCCCACCTGCACCAGGGAAGCCTGATCGTGGGCTCGGACCAGATGGCAGTGCTCGGCGGCCGCGTGCTCGGCAAGCCGGGCAGCGTGGAGCGGGCAGTCGAGCAGCTCGCGGACATGTCCGGGAGGATGCACGAGCTGTGGACCTCGGTCGCGGTCCTCGACACGAGGAGCAAGGAAGGGCCAGTGGTCCACACCGACGTCCATTGCATGTGGATGCGTGCCCTGGGCAGGGCAGAGCTGGCCGAGTACGTGGCCCAGGACGCGCCGCTCGACTGCGCTGGCAGCTACAGGTTCGAGAGCAAAGGCGCTGCCCTGTTCGAGCGGGTCGAGGGTGAGGACCCCACTGCCATCACGGGCCTCCCGCTCGCGGCCCTCGCTGGCATCCTCGGGAGGATGGGGGTCGCGGTCCCTCCCAGGCGGCCCTAGATCACGCCCGAAAACTTGACACTCCTCAGGCCAGGATCCTAATCCAGTCGAGGATGGACACGAACGAGCCACGGCGGCTCGCGGTCGCGGCGTGCGCCGCGATCGCGATCGCGATCGCGATCTCGACGACCGCTGGCAGGCCCGCGCGCGCCGAGAAGATCAAGATCGAGTACGAGGTGAAGAAGGGCGACTCGCTCAATGGCGTGGGCGAGCGTTTCGGCGTGAGCGTGCAGGAGATCCTGGACTGGAACGCCTGGCTCGTGAAGGAGATCGAGGAGGAGACCAAGATCGACGCGCCCGCGGTCGAGAAGGCCGCGATCAAGCTCAAGACCGGGCTCCTGCTCAAGATCCCGGGCAAGCCGTCCAGCAAGAAGGGCACGATCGCGTACAAGGTCAAGAAGGGCGACTCGCTCTGGTCCATAGGCCAGGAGTTCAACGTCAAGCCGTCGGTCATCGTGAAGTGGAACAAGAAGGCGCTCGGCGTGGACGAGCCCGCCCCGCCTGCTGCTCCGCCAGCGCCGGCAGCGGAGATCGGGGATCTCCCGGTCGTGGCAGGAACGATCCTCTACGTGCCCGGCAAGCCGAGCAATAGCCCGGACAAGGTCATCAAGTACAAGGTCGAGAAGGGCGACTCGCTCTGGTCCATCGGCAAGAAGTTCCACGTGAAGCCGTCGGTCATCGTGAAGTGGAACAAGAAGCACTTTCCCGGAGCATCCAAGGCCGGCGGGAAGGGCGGCAAGGGCAAGAAGGAGAAGCTCGAGCCCGACTCGGACGAGTACCCGATCATACACGCGGGCGACACGATCGTGATCCACGCCACGCGGCCCGACGCGGGCGACAGGGTCGCGGCCCTCGAGGTGAAGCCAGGCGACACGATCAAGGAGGTGGCCGCGCAGTACGGATCGGACATGAAGCTGCTGCTCGCAGTGAACTTCCTGCTGCCCAAGGACAAGCTCGTGGCGGGCGACATCATCGACGTGCCGCTCCCGGTCACGCAGAAGGACACCAAGTCGGTCGGGGCGCCGAACTCGGGAAAGCTGGTCTCCGGGGAGAAGATGCCGGAGGGGCCGGGTTACGTGATCAAGCACCCGAGCCTGGCCTTTGCCACGAGCGAGACGATCAACGGGCTCGTGACGTGCATAGCGGCGGTCCAGAAGAAGTTCGAGGGAACCAAGGACATGATCATCGGGCACCTGAGCAAGCCCGCGGGCGGCAAGCTCAAGCCGCACAAGTCGCACCAGAGCGGCCGGGACGTGGACGTGGCGTACTACAGGATCGGGGACGGCCCGCCCGCGTTCGGCAAGGCAACGGCCGCCAACATCGACGTGAAGAGGACGAACGCCTTCGTGGAGTGCCTGGTGTCCTCGGGCGAGGTCGAGTACATCTTCATCGACACGTACATCCAGAAGATCCTGTACGAGGATTTCGAGGCGCGCGGGTACGGCGAGGAGTTCCTGGAGAAGGTGTTCCAGTACCCCAGGGGCAAGGGAAAGCAGCTCGGAGTGGTGAGGGACGAGGAGGGGCACGACGACCACATGCACTTGAGGTTCGTGTGCCCGCCCGGGGACTCGCAATGCCAGGACTGAGCCGGTCCTGCCCGGCCCTGGCAGCGGCCCTGATCGCGGCGGCGTGCTCGGGCGGATCGGGCGGCCGGCGCGGCGGCGACGCCTCGACCGCGGCCCGTGCGGACTGTGCCGTGGCCGAAGGCATGGCCGCTGGAGCGAGCGACGCGATCCCCGAGCCACCCGTGCTCGCGAGCGCTGCCTTGGCAAGGACCACGGACCTGCTCGCGGATCCCGGAAGGGTGGAGTCCGGGACTGATGCTGGCCTGCGCTACGTGGACCTCTCGCGCGAGTCAGGGCTCTGGGCCATCCGAGATCCAGGGGCAGCGGGCAAGTGGGAGCCTGCCTCGGCGGGCGGCCTGCCGGGCGCGCGGCTGGGCAAGAGCCCGCTCGCCCTCAGGATCCCGGCGGACAAGGGCGGGCAAGGGTGCATGACCCTGGTGGTCGCCTCGAACGGCAAGGCCGAGGTCGTGTCCAGGATCGGCAAGAGCAAGCCGGATCGCAGCCGCGTGGAGGGAGGAACCTCGCTGATCGACATCGGGTGCCCTCTCGCGGAAGAGCCTCCCTTCGTGGACGTGACGACCTCGGCCAGCCCCGAGGGGTCCGTGGTCCTGGCCGGATTCTGGCTCCACGGCAAGGAGAAGGTACCGCCAGGCCCGGCGGCCGCCCCGGTCGCGTGCGAGGGCGGGACCGGCGCAATCGTGGCGCCGGGGCAGCTTCTGAGGACGTCGTTCATCGCAGGCCCGGCTGGCAAGCTGGTCGCGACCGGCAATGGCGCGGCAGCGGCGTCGCTGCTGATCGAGCTTCGCGAGGACGGATCCAGCCAGCCCAGGCCTGTCCCGCTCGCG
>CAZGVR010000362.1:0-755 GCA_964528945.1 uncultured Myxococcales bacterium | reverse complement strand
GGGCGCCGAGGCAGGGGACGTTTCGGGCCAGGCAGACCTGGCCGCGGACGTGGCGAGGGCAATCGAGGTGGAGGCGAGGCTGCCGACCGGAGCATCCGGGCCGGTGTGCGTGCAACTCGAGGTGGTGCTGCCGCAAGCCCCGCACGTGGCCGGGGCCCGGCCAAAGGTCGACGCGGTCGTGCTCGTGGTCGCGGACACGATGAGAGGGGATCTCTACCCGGGCTCGACAAAGGACACGGCAGTGCCCATGCCCGAGATCGAGGCCATGATGAGCCGGTCCACGGTGTTCGCGTCCGCGACCGCGCACACGGACTACACAAAGCCCTCTGTCGCCACGATCCTGTCCGGGCTGTACCCCGCGGACACAGGGGCCCTGCCAAGGCCCGCGCCCGTGGACAAGGGAGTCGAGCTCGTGACGCAGCGGCTCGAGAAGGGCGGGGTCGCCACGGTCGGCTTCATGAGCAACTACTTCTTCAACCCAGCGTTCGGCCTGCGCCGCGGGTGGACGGCGCAGCGCTTCATAGACCCCTGGGTCGCGGCCGTGGACGATGGCGTGGTGCTGGACGCAGTGGCCGAGTGGGCCGGCCAGGGCGTCCCGGCCGGTCCGCTGTTCGTCTACGTGCACCTCATGGGCGGCCACGCGCCATACGCTCCGCCCGAGGAGTTCAGGAAGGCCTTCCTGGCAGGGAAGCCGCTCCTCGGGCGCATCGTGCCGCTCGAGACCTCGAACCGCGTGACGGATCTCACGACTGGCA
>CAZGVR010000361.1:0-4564 GCA_964528945.1 uncultured Myxococcales bacterium | reverse complement strand
CTCGGCCTCCACGTTCCGGCCGTCCCTGTCCACGACGAGACGGCGGTCGTTGCCCCGGACCCTGAGCTTGACGATGGGCTCGTGGCATGCGCCGAGATCCCCGGAGAGCTTCTGGATCGCCCTCTTGATCGCCGGGATCCGGCAGCCGCGATCCGTGAGCTCCTTGGCGGCCTTCAGGCTGACCAGGTCGCGGAAGCTGTAGAGGCCCGCGCCTCCCTCGCGGCCGCGGGGCCCGATCAGGCCGCACTTCCTCCACCACCTGAGCCTGTTCTCGGGCACCCCGAGGACGCGAGCAGCCTGTGATGTCGTGTACAGGTCCATGAGCCCATGAGATCCGCGGACGAAGCGGAACCCCGGTCTCGCCCTGGTATCGCCGGCTCCCTCGCGCCTTCGCTTCCCCGTCCCGGCTGGCCTGGGTCCAGGCTCCGATCCGCCGAACGACACATAGATAACAGTGGACTCCATGCTTTTCAACCGGCCCGCGTCATTGTAGACCCCCCGAAGGCGTCCGGTCCAAATCCAGTGGGTGGATCCCCTCGATCTCTATGTCGATGTCCACCAGGATCCTCGTGCCGTCGGTCCTGCCCGTGAAGCTCGCCCTGAGCGGGACGAGGGGCAGGTCCCCCAGCCTCCTGAGCGCCTCGCGCCTCGCCATCCGGACGAGGAGCATCCTGAACACCGCGTTTCCGCGCAGGTGACGGAGGATGCGTCCCGCGGTCTCGGGCGTGATCGGGTCCCTTACCAGGTCCGACAGGCTCCCCACGTCAACGGAGTAGAGCAGCGTCCCGAGCCATCGGCAGGCGTCGCCTTCCCCCGCGATCGCGCCCTCGTGGATCACCTCCGCGCGCTCCACGAGGAGGCCGATCACTGCGGGGGACAGCGCCTCCCTCGACCGCTTCGAGAAGATCCTGAGCCCCGAGGCGGCGGCAGGGCCTGGTGATGTACGATCCATGCATACATTGTATTATAACGTATTACCGCTACGCCAGTTTGCTGCCGGCGCCGCCCCGGTGCCGGGCCGGGCGGTGGTTGCTGGGTCGAACGGCTGCAGGGTGGGGCTGCTGCAGGGTGGGGCGGTTGACCCCCGGTGACCGCGCCTGTACTATGTCCGGACCTCTCGAGGAGACGGCTCATGGCATCAAGGCTCGAAGCGCTCACCCACCAGTACAAGGCGGAGAAGGACAGGCAGAAGCGGGACATGCTCCGCTTCCAGATCCAGGGGGAGGTGACCAGGGTCCTCGCCGCGACGATGGACAGGTACTCGGACTGCCTGGACCAGATAGTGGACACGGTCGCCGCGATCATGGGCGCTGCCCGAGTCTCCCTCATGGTCCGCAAGCGCAGCTTCCTGGACATGTCATCGTCCGTCGGCATTCCAAGGGAGGTCCTCGAGAAGCGGACCCTGGTCAGGATTGGCCAGGGCATAGCGGGCAAGGTCGCGGAGACCGGCGAGCCGGTCATCACCGGGGATCTCACGAGGGACGAGGATCTCGCCCAGGACGCGCAGGGCGGCGACCAGTACAAGAGCAACGCCTTCATATGCCTGCCCCTGAAGTTCGAGAACGAGGTCGTGGGCGTGATCAACGTCTCCAACCCGGTCGAGGGCAAGTCCTTCAAGATGGCGGACTTCAACTTCCTCAAGAAGACCGCGGATCTCATCGGGGTGATGCTGCACAAGTCCATGCAGTTCGAGACGCTGAGGCAGAAGACCGCTGCGCAGGGACGGGTATCCCTGCCGGGCGGCCCTGCTGCCGTGGTCCCGAGGACCACCGACGCTGCCCAGGCCCAGGCCGAGGGCGACCAGAGCGTGGACGACCAGATCGACATCATGGAGGAGGAGAAGCCAAGGCGGCTCTACGTGAAGCCCATCACGCTCAAGGAGAAGCCCAAGGTCCTGGTCCCCTCGGGCAGGCCCAAGCCGCCGCCGCTGCCGCCCGTCCCCAAGAAGTCCGGATCCTGATCCCGGCGAGGCCGCCCGGACGTCCGCCGACCGCCCGCTCGCTTGACAGCGGTCGAGCGCGGGGATAAATGACGAGCGCCCGTCCCCATCGTCCAGCGGTCAGGACACTGGCCTTTCAAGCCGGAAACACGGGTTCGATTCCCGTTGGGGACGCTCGTTTCCCGATCAGTGCGCGGCGCGGCCCCCGGGGACCGCCTTCCAGATGGTCGCGAGCAGTGCCAGGCCCGCGAGCGAGAACGGGAAGAGGAAGACGGGCCACCAGCGCCAGTCTTGCTCCGTGAGCCGGCCCAGGCAGAAGGACTGGAGGCCGGTGCCCAGGTAAACGAGTCCGTCGATCAGGCCGACCGCCGTGGCCGCGCCCTTCCTCCCGCCGAAGTCCATGGTGGCGGTGCCGGACAAGAGGCCGTGCGTGCCGATGACCGCGGTCGAGATGACCACTGCCATGATGCCGAGCCCCAGCGGGATCTCGAGAGTGAACCACATGCCCACCGTGCCTGCAGCGAGCATCGCGTACAGGAGGGCCGCGGCCGGCGCGCGCCTGGATCCGAAGAGCTTGTCGCTCGTCCATCCGGCCGCGTTGGCCCCCACGATGCCCGCGAGCGTGAGCAGCAACCCCCAGTGGTTCCTGAAGAAGTGCCCGTCCCCGAGCTTCAGCACTTCCTTCGCGTAGAAAGGGAACCAGTGCATGATGCCGTTGCGCAGCACGCCGGTGCAGAACTCTATCAGGGCCACGGTCATGATCACGCGGCTCGTGAAGATTCGCTTGAAGACCTCCAGGATGGATGTCGACTCCGTCGTGTCCCCGCTCGAGGCGTCGCCGGTGTCGAAGTCCTGGTGTCCGGCCTGGCCCGGCCTGTCGCGCAGGATGAAGATCTCGACGGCGAACATCACGAGGATCGCGGCGGCCGGGGCGAGGAACACCCACCAGGTGGCGTCGATGCCGCCCGGGCCCCGGCCTCTCCCCAGGTCGATCACGCGCTCGCTCCAGTCGAACGCGAACCACAGGCCGAGCGCGATGAGCGTGCCGAAGATCCCGGAGAACCCGCCGCGCTCGCGAACGTGGAACCAGTGCGAGTTCACCTTCACGATCGAGACCGCGCCGTAGCTCTGGAAGTACATGTTCATGGCGTACAGGATCGTGAACGCCGTCTTGATGGGTGCGGACGAGGGATCGTCGAGCGTGAGCACGTGCCACGAGAACAGGCCCATGGCGATGTTCATGACCGCAACGCCGCCCGCCCCGATCAGGATGCTCCTCCTTCCCCCGATCTTGTCGGTCAGCGGGCCGTTCACGAGGAAGGAGCACGCGTAGACCACGGTGCCGACCCCGAAGATGTCGCCGAAGTCGGTCTTGGACATGAGGGAGTCGCCGACCTCGTTCCGGAAGACCGTGAGGTTGTACCTGCCGAAGTACAGGAGGGCGTAGGTCAGGCCCATGGGGAACCAGTTCAGGAACCTCCGCACGAGGAACGCCCTGGAATGTCCGGGAAGCCCCGGGATGGTGGTGTTCATCTACTCACCCCTGGGTGCGTCCTTGCCCCCGTACCTGAGCCGGTCAACGACCAGCCTCAGGCTCTCCTCGACCATGCGCTGCCCTCGCCGCCCGAGGTGCAGGATCAGGAACGGCGGCCACAGCGCGTGCACGGCCTGCATCGACTGGAAGCACTGTCCCCTCACGCCAGGGATCTGGCTCGGCACCACCCATTCGAGGAGTGCTGCCGTCAGCCCCACGAGGACAGGGAGGCCGGCAAGGAGGCAGACAGCGAGAGCGACGCGTGCCGCTCGTCTCCTCGCTCCCTGATCGACCACGAGCCTGACCGAGGTCCTGCCCCGCGTGGACAGCCCGAGCTGGAACTCGCCGTGCATGTCCCTCGTGAAGGGGATGAGGCTCGCGCCTGACGCGGTCCTGAACCGCACGCTCTTCTCGTCGGCCGAATCGATCCTGATCGGGATGATGCCTGCCGACCCGCGATCCGCGATGAACGACGCGATCCTCTCCGAGATGCGCTCGGGGCTGCCGTCGACCGCGACCCCGAGGACGGATGCCTCGTCCCCGTCGCTCCCGCCCCTGAGCATGCGCCAGGCGAGGACCACGGAGACCAGCCACACAAGACCCCCGGCGAGGCCCACGGAGATAACCACGATCCTCGCGGTCTCCTCTGACATCCACCTCCTTGTACCACAGGGTGGCGGCGTGTACCATGCCGCCCTGAGCGGAGGGAGCGGCCATGTGCAGGTCTTATAGTGCCTGGGTCCGGATCCTCGCGAGCTGCGCGATCGTGACGGCCACCGGCGAGGCCCGGGGCCAGAGCCACCCGCCCGGCGTGGACTATCCGCTGAGGCCGGCCCTGGCCCAGCCGGACGGGCTCGCGCAGCCTCTCCCATCCACGAGGAGGTACGTGCTCGTGTGGGCGGACCAGCTCGCGGACGCGGTCATCGGCATCACGGACGAGCAGAAGCAGTGGATCGTGACCCATTACGTGGGGACGCAGAAGCTCTTCGCCTACCAGATCGACGAGTACCGGGCCCTGAACCACGACTTCCTCATGCTCGTCTACCACGTCGCCTACGGCCTCAACGGGGCCGATCACGCGAGCGGCGAGG
>CAZGVR010000360.1:3458-4586 GCA_964528945.1 uncultured Myxococcales bacterium | reverse complement strand
TCCTGCCCGTGCGCGGCACGACCAACCGCGCGTTGCGGATCGAGAACCCGGCCGCCGATAGGGCCTGGCGCGCGCGCGCGGGCGGCTCTGCCCCGGCGCACGTCACGAACAGCCCCCCGTCATCGAGCGCGCGGCCCGCGGCCGCGGCGTATTCCTCGATGCCGCCGTTCACCTCGAAGTGGGCCGCGGCCCTTGCGGGGTCCGCGCACGGCGTGCCGGTCCCCGGCCCGAAGTAGGGCGGGGACCCGGTCACGAGGTCGAACCGGCCCAGCGAATCGATGAGGCCGGGGTCGCGCAGATCCCCTGGCACCACCCGCGCGCGCGCCTCGCAGCCGTCGAGCAGGATGTTCCTCCTGGCGAACGCCACGTGCTCCTCGAGGATCTCGATCCCCACCAGGCTCGCGTCGCGGAAGGCCCACGCCACGATGAGCAGCACCGAGCCCAGGCCGCACCCCAGGTCCAGCACGCGCCGGGGCGATCCGCCCTGCGTGCATGCCAGGTGGGCCACCAGCATGTCGTCGACCGAGAAGCGGTGGCCGCGCCGCTTCTGTATCAGGCGGAAGTCCCTGGTGAGCGCGATGCACTGCTCGTGGTCCGGGCGCGCGTCGATCGGGACGGGCGTCCCCGTACCTCCTCGGAGGTGAGCCTGGGCCATCCGCCCGCCTCACTTCGCCAGCTGGTACCCGTCGTTCCCGAAGAGGGAGATGCACGCGTTCGAGACGCCGGGGTCGTAGAGCTTTCCCTTGTTCTTCTCGATCTCCTCGAGCGCGATCTCGAGCCCGAGCGCGGGGCGGTACGGGCGATGCGAGGCCATGGCCTCGACGACGTCCGCCACGCTGATGATCCGGGCCTCCAGGCAGATGGCCTCCCCGGACAGGGCGTCCGGGTACCCGGAACCGCCCGACCTCTCGTGGTGCTGCCTCACGGCCTTGGCCACCGGCCACGGGAAATCGATGGTCTCGAGTATCTCGAACCCGACCACCGAGTGGCTCTTGATGATCTCGAACTCGGCCGTGGTCAGGCGCGTCGGCTTGCTCAGTATCTCGGCGGGCACGTAGATCTTCCCGATGTCGTGGACGAGCGAGGCCAACCGGATTCCCTTCGTCTGATCCTGGGACAGGGTCATCT
>CAZGVR010000360.1:0-3448 GCA_964528945.1 uncultured Myxococcales bacterium | reverse complement strand
CGTGTACGGGTCCCTCTTCTCGACTGCCGATGCCAGCGAGCTCACGCTTCCCTGGAGCAGGGCGGCGAGCTTCTCGTTGGCCGCCTCGAGCTCCTTCGTCCGCTCCCGGATCCTCCTCTCGAGATCCTGGTTCGCCTTCCTTATGGAGTTCTCGCTCTCCTTCATCTTGCCGACGTCGACGATTATCCCCCTGATGCCCACCGGCGCCCCCGACTTCTCGATCACGCTCGACATGATGATGATCGGGAACCTCAACCCCTGCTTGGTCACTCCCGTGTACTCGTTCGGCCCCATGTTCTTCCCCTGGAGGACGAGGGAGATGTTCCGTCCGGCCGCTTCCTGATCCTCGGGCGCAATGACCTGGAGTCCCATGAGTCCCCGGTCCATGTCCTCCTGCGTGAACCCGAAGATCCTCCTGGCCATGTCGTTCGCGAAGGTCAGGTGGCCCATGAGATCCATCTCGAAGATGCAGGTGGGGAGCGTCTCCGCCATGAGGCGGTACCGCTCCTCGCTTTCGAGGGTCTTTTCGGGGATTTCCTCTTGGTTCCTTGGTGTGTCACCCATCAGGGGCATAATGCATCCGCAGTCCGGTGCTCGTCAATTGCCAGTCTCCGGATCGATCAGCACCCACGGATGCAGTCCTGGGATGGACCCGGCCCAGGCCGAGAGCGCGAGGCTCGTGTCGCTCCGCCACCGGCGTCCGGGTCTCCAGCCGGCGGACCGTGTGATTTCGCTCGCCCCCTCACGATAGACGACCAGCTTCGGCCCCGGACATGTCACACTGCCGCCAGATCTTCGGCGCGCGGTCCTGGATATGAACTGTGAGGGAGATCGACATGCAGTCGAGAGCAATGTCACTCGTGGCCGCTTCCCTGGTGGTGCTGATGGGGTGCGGTGGCGGCATCAAGGCCGAAGACGATGCGACCGGCGACGTCGGGGACGTGCAGGAGGACTTCGCCTCGGATGCCGCTCCCGACACGTCGCCCGACGTGCCTCCCGACACGGAGCCCGATACAACCCCCGATACGACCCCCGATGCAACGCCCGACACGGAGCCCGACACGTCGCTCGACACCACTCCGGACACCGAGCCTGACACGGTCGCGGACACGTCGCCGGACACGCCTGAAGACACTGCCGCGGACACCACTTCGGACACGGTAATCGATACGCCGGTGGACACGGCGGTCGATACGCCAGTCGACACGACTGTCGATACTGCCGTGGATACGCTGGTGGATACGGTCGTGGACACCATCGTGGACACCTCGGTGGACACCTCGGTGGATACCGCCGTGGATACCGCCGTGGACACGCCGATCGACACCTCCATCGACACCGCGGTCGACGACGTGGGCACCGAGGAGATCGTCGTGGGCGTGTGCGGGGACGGCGTGCCCGACCCGGGCGAGGCGTGCGACGACGGGGACACTGTCACCGAGGCCTGCGACACGACCGACCCGGCCGCGTGCATGTCGGACTGCTCCATGCTCCTCGGCGCGTGCGGGGACGGCGGCCTCGACGCTGGCGAGACGTGCGACGACGGCGACGCGGACAGCATGGACGCCTGCACAACCTCCTGCACGGCCAACGATCACAACGTGGGCGCCCCGTGCACGTGCACCGGGTCCGGATGCAGCGCCCTGGACTTCACGGCCGGGACCATAGTCGGCTGCGACACGGCGGCCGCCGACGAGAACTCGACCCGCACGCTCGCCTGCGTCCGCTCGGTGAACGACACGACCTACGGCGTCCAGGTCTACATGGCCGAGGGCTACTGCACTCTCATGGCGATCGGCTGCTCGGGTACCTTCTGCTTCCTGGTGCCAACTACCGGAAACGTCTCGACCTTCTCGTGCCCGGCCGGATACGCGGTCACGACCGAGGTCCGCACCCAGATGGGCATGACGATCACGACCAAGTCCTGCCTCGTGACCTGCACGAGCGACTCGGAATGCCGCTGGAACGCGGCCGAGGCCGCTGGCAGCCCGTGGGCTGGCACGTGCGGCCAGTACGCCTGCATCCCCGAGGGGGACGGCGGCGCCTACGTGTGCGCGGATCCCCGCAATTACCTCTGATACGCCGCTTCCAGCCCGCAGACTTGCCTCTTGCATTGGCTTTCCGGGCTGGTATATTGGGTTTCCCGTCGGGTACAGATCGATTCCAGCAACGGAAACAAGCCCCAGGGAAGGGCGGAAGGAGAGAAACATGCACAGGGAGAAGTACGCACTCGTCGCCACTGTCGGCGCGCTCGCAGTCCTGGGGATGCTTTCCCTCGCCTGCGGCAAGGGCAAGAGCGAGTCTTCCGACAAGGAGACCGAGGAGGCCCTGAAGGCGCTGCAGGCGCTCGGCCAGGTCGCCAAGCAGATCGACAACATGCCCTCCACCAAGCCCGAGGAGGCCAAGCTGACGGTCGAGGAGTCCTCGGTGAAGATCTCGAGGACCCAGTACTCCACCTCCGTCTATTGCTACGTGAAGAACGACGGCAGCGCCCCGAACGGCGCCAGCATCAAGGCCACGTTCAAGGACGCCTCCGGCACGATCGTGGGCACGGCCAACGGCTACGTCAGCGACATCCAGCCGAGCCGCAAGAAGCCGGTCCAGCTCTACTCGAGCGACAAGGTCGATGCCAGCGCCACGGTGAAGGTGGAGATCGACACGATCAGCGGCTACGGCAACACCGGCGAGGACGACATCTCGACCGGCAACGTCTCGGTCAAGAAGCAGTACGGCTACCCCAAGGTCATGGGCGAGGCCACGAACAAGGGATCGGCCACGCACTCCTTCACGCTCTACGCAGTGTTCCTCGACGCGAGCGGCTCCATCATCGGGATGGCCATCTGCGGCTCGGTGAGCGACCTGGCCGCGGGCGGCACCAAGACCTTCGACTGCTCCTCCTCGGATAAGATCGACAGCTGGGACTCGGTCCAGGTCGGCGTCGCGGCCATGCTCCAGTAGCATTCCGCCCCGCGCCGCTCGCATCCTGCCTTCACATCCCGTCCGGTGTCCTTCGCTGTTGCTCCGACCACCGATGCACGGTACAATCTCTCGTTCGAATCCACACGTTGAAACGAGAAGTCCAGGGGGAGGAGTGCGCGCATGAAGGCTTGCCGGAAGTCCGCTGAACTGGTCCTGATGGCTGCGCTCGCGGCGTCGTTCCCCATCGCGGGCAACGGGTGCGCGAGCGGCGGCCGCGCCCTGCCGGACGGCGGCTCGGACGCGCCGGACGTGTCGCCCGACACGGACGCGGGCCTGGACATTGACGTCGATGGCACGGGCGACCCCGACGCCGGGGAAGGCGATCCGCCCTGCCCGCCGGGCGAGACCCTCTGCGACACGGGCTGCGTGGACACGGGCACGGACCACGACAACTGCGGCGGCTGCGGCCTGCCCTGCACGGACGACCAGGTGTGCGACGCCGGCACGTGCGCCCTCTCCTGTACGGATC
>CAZGVR010000359.1:349-4589 GCA_964528945.1 uncultured Myxococcales bacterium | reverse complement strand
GCGGACCTGGCCGCCCGGACTCTCGTTCAAGCTACCGACCCGGCCGACGAGCGGCAGCAGGAGGCTCCTGACGTAGAGGGTCACGAGCAGCGCGAAGCCCAGCGACGCCAGGATGAGCGCCGTGAACATCCAGAGGACCTGCATCTCCCGCTGCTCGGCCCGCGCGGTCAGGCGGTTGATGCGCTGCACGGACGCGCTCTGGAGCCGCCTGAGCCTGGACTCGATCTCCAGCTCGTCCCCGGATATCGTCCCGAAAAGCTCCCTCGACTCGTCGGTGGGGCCGCTCGCCAGGAGATCCTGGAGGCGATCGTAGTCCAGCGTGCCCTTCTCGTAGAGCTTCTCTATGCGATCCAGGTCTCCCAGCACGCGGTCCAGGAAGCGCCGCTCGTCCTCGAGACGCGTCTCCGACTTGAGGTCCTCGACTATCTTCCTCAGGTCCGCGAGGATCACCGGGCGAAGGATCCTGGCGGACGCGAGCGAGGTGAGCACCTGCTGCGGCTCGGGCTCGTCGAGCAGCCTGCCCAGGAGCACGTCGTAGACGCGCTGCGTGGCCCTCATCTCGACGATGGAGAAGGAGATCGTCAGGTAGCCACGGTTGAGCAGCCTGAGCTCGCCGGCCGTGCGATCGTGGTTCACCAGCGAGTAGACCATTGCCAGGCAGAAGACGAGCACCAGCGCCAGCTGACCGAGGAAGATGCGGGTGGAGAGCGACGGCCGGGAGCGAGAGCCCGGCTGCTTCCTGATCCGTGACGGTTGCATTCCCGTGAGGGAAGCTATTATACTGGCGAAAATTGCGCCACCGGAATACACGTCCATGACTGATCCAAAGGATCTGAGGCGCTTCCCGCGCAACGACCTCCTGCTCAAGGTGGAGTACCCGGGCATGGAGGATTTCCTCCACGATTACACGGAGAACATCAGCAAGGGCGGGACCTTCATCTACTCGGAGAAGGAGTGGAAGAGCGGGGACAGGATCCGCCTTTCGCTGAGCTTCCCCGGGCTGCTCCAGCCCATCGAGATCGCGGCCCAGGTCATGTGGGTACGGCGCGACGTGAACCCCGGCATCGGGGTCAAGTTCCTGTTCGACGACCACGCCGAGACCGAGAAGGAGCTCGCCGAGCTCGTGAACGCGATAGAGCGGCGGGACTCGAACGACGTCGCGAGCAAGTTCAAGATCCTTGTCGCGGAGGACAACCCGTTCATCCAGAAGCTCCTCAAGGACGGCATAGAGGGCTACCTCAACAAGAAGCTCTTCGACTCCGTGTCGCTGATATTCCTCCAGGCCAAGAACGGCTACGAGGGGCTGTCCATCCTCGACCAGGAGGACGTGGATCTCATCGTGTGCGACCTGTACCTCCCGGTGCTCGACGGGTTCGAGATGATCAAGCGCGTCAGGGCGCGCGAGGACACTCGCAGGATCCCGATCCTGGCCGTGAGCGCCGGGGACGAGGATTCGGGGCGGAAGGCCATAGAGCTGGGCGCCGACATCTTCCTCGCGAAGCCGCTCATACTGTCCAAGGTCTTCAGGACGGTCTGCGCGCTGCTCAACATCACGGTCAACTAGCCGGCCTGGAGGGACGCGGGCAGCGGCGCGGCCGGCCGGCTTGCCACTTCGGAGATGCCATGGAACCTGTTCACGTGACCATAGGCGGGATCGCGGCACACGACGGCGAGGAGGTCGTGCTCGACGGCTGGCTGTACAACATGAGCTCCAAGGGCAAGCTGCACTTCCTCCAGGTCCGCGACGGCACCGGCACCATCCAGTGCGTGGTGTGGAAGGACGACGTGCCGGCCGCCACGTCAGAGCTCGCGCGCCCTCTCGCGCAGGAGTCGAGCCTGTCCGTCCGGGGGATTGTCAGGGCCGACAAGAGGTCGCCGGGAGGGTTCGAGCTGGGCGTGAGGGACCTCCATCTGCACTCGGCCGCCCTGCCCTACCCCATCAGCCCCAAGGAGCATGACATCGCCTTTTTGCAGGACTACCGGCACCGACTTCCTCATGGACCACCGCCACCTCTGGCTGCGGTCGCGCAGGCAGCACGCGATACTCAGGGTCAGGGCCGAGATCGTGGCCGCGATCAGGGACTACCTCGACTCGCACGGCTTCGTGCTCGTGGACGCGCCCATCCTTACCCCTGCCGCGTGCGAGGGGACCTCCACGCTGTTTTCGACGGACTACTTCGGCCAGCCGGCCTACCTCACGCAGAGCGGGCAGCTCTACATGGAGGCCGCGGCAATGGCCCACCGCAAGGTCTACTGCTTCGGCCCGACCTTCCGCGCCGAGAAGTCCAAGACGCGCCGCCACCTGACCGAGTTCTGGATGGTCGAGCCCGAGGTCGCCTACATGGACCTCGAGGGCGACATGGCGCTCGCAGAGGACTTCGTGGCGTCCGTGGTCGCGCGCGTGCTGGACAGGCGTCGCCCCGAGCTCGCGGTGCTCGAGCGCGACACCACGATGCTCGAGAAGGTGAAGACGCCGTTCCCGCGGCTCTCCTACGACGACGCGGTGCGCATCCTGAACGAGGCCGGGACGCCGGCCAGGTGGGGAGACGACTTCGGCGGGGACGAGGAGACCGTGCTCGCGAGCAGGCACGACCGGCCAGTCATCCTCCACGGGTTCCCGGCACGGATAAAGGCCTTCTACATGAAGCGCGACCCGGGGAGGCCCGAGGTGGCCCTCGGCATGGACATCCTCGCGCCCGAGGGCTACGGCGAGATCGTGGGCGGCGGCCAGCGCGAGGACGACCTCGCCAGGCTGGAGCAGGCGATCGAGCACCACGGCCTGCCCAGGAAGGTCTTCGAGTGGTACCTGGATCTGCGCCGCTACGGCACCGTGCCGCACGCGGGCTTCGGCCTTGGCGTGGAGCGCACGGTCGCCTGGATCTGCGGCCTGCCGCACGTCCGCGAGACCATCCCGTTCCCCCGGCTCCTGAACCGCCTGGAGCCTTGACCGGCCCTGCCTCTGGGCGATCCTGACCAGCCTAGGGGCAGCAGGAGAGGTAGGTCGTGGACCCCTCGGAGGGCCGCATGCCCTCGGAATAGGCGAGGTGCGGGCCGGGATCGCCTGCGGGCACGTAGTACCACCCCACCCCGTCCTCCAGGTGGACCGATAGGGACGATCCGCAGTCGCCGGGTGCCGCTGGATCGCAACCCTTCATGCGGCTGCCGGCCTGGGGGATCACGCAGAGCGAGTGCATCATGCCGTCATCGTCCTCGAGTGTCGCGCAGCCCGTGCCAGGGCCTGCCGGCTCGTGGCAGGGCTTGCCGTCCGGGCACGGCCGGTTGTCCACCAGCGTCTCGATCATGGTGCACGCGGCCTCGCACCTGCACGGATCCAGCGGATCCGCGGAAACGTCCAGCCCGACCACTGGTGCGGAGGCATCCACGGACTCCTCGAGGCTCGAGGCGAGCGCATCCACGAAAGGCTCGAAGTCGTTCGTGCATATGGATCTCACGATCGCGCGCGACCCGAACTCCTGCGCGATCTGCACGAACCTGCGTCCCGGGAAGGCGTTCCCGGTCGGGGACGAGCACGCGTACCTCAGCCTGGTTGGATCGACCGGGTCGATCTCCTCCATCATTGCGGTAGTCGCCAGGCAGTCGGCTATGGCATCGCCCCTTCCCTCGCACGACGGCTCGGGCGGGACGCCGACCAGGAACCCGAGCAGGCTCTTCTCGGGCGGCCTGAGCGCGCGGAACGCGTTCACGTAATCATCGACCTGCTGGATCATGTACGGGTGCAGGTAGCACCGCAGGCCGAGGTGGCCGAGCGTGGGATCGGCCGTGTCGAAGATGGTGGGATCCGCAACCGAGCAGTCCTCCTCGTCCGTCACGAACACGATCACGAGGAGCGAGTCGGGCCTCAGGAAGCCGGCATTGGGCCCTCCCGTCACCGTGGTGTGATCGACGAGCGCCCGCCTGCTCGCCTTGAGCTGCTGCTCGAACCCGCAGCCGCTCGTCCCGAGGATGGAGATGCACCCGAACCCGGTCGAGAGCCATTCGATCTGTCCCGCGTCGGGCTCGGGCGACGAGTAGCTCAGGTATTCCGGATAGGCCGGGTCGCACGCCTCGATCATGGGGTTCGGATGATGCCTGAGGATCCCGTCATCCCCGTCAATGGGATCGGCACAGGTCTCGACCGTGTACCCGCCCGTGCCCATGTCCGTGCTCACCACGCCGACGTGCAGGTCCGTCACCTCGAAGTGCATCGGCCTGCCGGTCACGGGGTCCTCCCGGGGATCCA
>CAZGVR010000359.1:0-297 GCA_964528945.1 uncultured Myxococcales bacterium | reverse complement strand
GTTCGCCTGCTCCTCGGTCATGGACCTCGAGTTGTCCACGACCACGAGCACGTCCACCGCGGTCACGGCGTGGCGAGGGACCTCCACCGTCACCTCGCACGGCACCGGGAAGCCCGGATCCGTGGTCTCCACGTCGATCGAGTCCGCCGCGGTGTCGTGCCCGGCGTCGGTGCCCGAGTCCCCGCCGGTGAGCGTGTCCACCAGCCCGTAGCAGGCCGCCAGCCAGGGCGAAGTGGCGATTGTCGCAACGAGGGCGATGGACCTTGCGCGCATGTGTACCTCCCATGCCCACGGTAT
>CAZGVR010000358.1:869-4643 GCA_964528945.1 uncultured Myxococcales bacterium | reverse complement strand
CGGTGAGCTCGGTCGAGTCCTGGTTCTTCTCGTCCTTGGGCTGGAAGGTGCCGATCCCGACCCTGTCCTTCTCGCTCATGAGCAGCCGCGTGACCCTCACGTGATCGAGGACCTTGCGCCAGTCGCCGGCGTGGAGGGTCATGAGCTGCCGGTAGATGAACCTGCAGGCCGGGCAGAGATCGCCGTCCACCCCGATGGGCCGCCCGTCCCCTGAACCCTGGAACAGGCGCGACAGGAATGCGGGCCTTTCCGCCTGCGGGACAAGACGCAGCGGCTCCTCGTGCATGGGACAGGGGAACACCTCCGGGGCCGAGGCGTCGCCGGACTGGGGAAGCGCCACGCGGCCGCCCATGTCGCCGGGCACCTTCCAGCTGTAGGTGTAGAGGGCGCCCTCGGGCGTGCGCGTATACCTCTCCAGCCCTCGCTTGAGGAGCCGGACGATCGTGGACTTGCTCGAGCCCACGGGCCCGTGCAGCAGCACGATCCGCCGCTCCGGCCCGTAACCGCGCGCGGCCGCGGCGAGGACGTTGACGAACCGCTCGAGCGGGATGTCCAGCCCGAAGATCGCGTCGCGGCCGCCGCCCGTCTCGTCGTCGAAGAAGTGGTAGTGGACGATCTTCTTCTTCGTGTCGATGTACTCCTCGACACCGGCCGCGAGGATCATGTCGTAGAGCCGCTGGAAGGCGTTGCGGGCGATCTCCGGGTGGCTCCTCACGAGCCCGAGGTAGTCGTCGAACGATCCCTCCCAGTAGAGATTCTGGATGTCGTCCCTGGGCACTGACTGCACGAGCGACTGAAGGAGCGACTTGTTCTCGGCGGGCGCTTGATCCGACATCGGGCTCACCTCCGGGATCTGGGCTCTGGCCAGTGTCTGGCGATAATACAACGGCGATGCCTGGTACGAAAGCTCACCGGTCTCATCCGGCTGCGGGGAGCGGCACGGGCGCCCCGCCACCCCCTGGAACGGTCGGCGCCTGCGGCTGGACCGGGGCGATCGGGACGACCGGGGCTGGAGAGGTCGCAGGCGGGACCGGCGGTGTCCAGAGGAGGTCCTGCCACGACGCAACGGGCGGCGGCGGTGGCGGCGGCTCCTTGCTCTTCTTGGGCTTCTTCTGCCCGGGGACCGGAAGAGGAGGGGGCGGTGGCGGCGGCTGGAGCTGCACCAGCAGGCTGTCCGTGAGGCCGCTCGCGGGATCGCCCTGGCGCACGAGGTCGAGCAGGGCCGGGCCGGACGTGTAGGACCAGAGCGTCCCCTCCTTGGGCTGCGAGGTGCCTCCCGGCAGCGACGCCTGGGCGGCGGCGTCGAGTTTGTAGGTCACGAGGACCGTGGCAGCCTCGATCGACGGCGCATCCGACTCGTACGGGGTCTCGTCCGCGAGCTCGAGCAGCGGCAGGACCCCGGTCGGCGTGTGGCTGACCGAGAATCCCAGGATGCCGCCTGCCCCGTCGAGCACGATCTTCACGACCATATCGAGGCGGCGATCCACGCGGGTCCCGCCCTGGACCAGGTACCAGGTGTCCACGGCGTAGCGCTTGACGCACGAGGTCGCGTCACACGCCGCGGGCTGGCCCAGGGCCCATACCTCGGCGAACCGCGGAGAGGCCCCGGCCAGGGCCTCGAGAGACATGCCGTACGGCGCGATCCCGGCTATGGCCACCCAGTCGACGAAAGCTCCGCGTATCGCCCCGATGAGCGCCTGCCTGGCCGCCCCCTGGGCCTCCACGGCCGCATTCTGGGCGGCCCGGATCGCGGCCGTCTGCTCCTCCTGCCTCTTGATCATGGCGTCTATCGAGGCGATCTTCGCCTGCGCCAGGAGCACGTATGTGCCGTCCGGGAAGATCTCGACGTACCGGGCCAGCATGACCCTGTCCTCGCCGGCCGCCATGAAGATCTCGCGCTCGATCTCCGGCCGCATGGCCGCGATCTCGTCGGAGTAAGCGCCCTTGGGGAAGTCGCGGACATAGGTCACGTACAGCTCCACGAGGCGGTAGGGATCGCCGGTCTCCGTGATCTCGCGGAAGAGCGAGTACTCGCGCTTGGAGACGAACGCGGCACAGCCCGCGGCGACGAGCAGCGCGAGGGCGATCGCGACGGACGGCGTGGAGGTCGCCGACTTCGCCTTCACTGGGCATCGCATAGCTCGTCCTCCTGGCATGGGCCCGGCGGGATCGAGGCAGGATCCTCGAAGGTCGCGCAGTCGAGGCCCGTGATCGCATCGAGGCAGGCGGCCGCCTCCTCGTTCGAGATGAAGGGACGAGGCCAGGACAGGCACACCCGTGGATCGTCGCACTGCCTGCTCGCCATGCAGAAGGCGATCTGGGCGAGCTCCGCCTCTTCCGTGTCGAGGATGACCCCGCACTCGCGCTTCTTGGCCGCCTCGACCGTGCACTTGTCCTCGCAGTACACCGGCATGTCCACGCCGCCCGACGTGTCCCCGCCGCAGCCGCGCACCTCCCCGGGCAGCGGGGCCGCCAGCACCGCAAAGAGACCGGCCGCGGCCAGGGCCACGGCAACGGGACGCGCCGCACGGTGAGCCCTGGCCATCATGAACCTCCCTGGGGCGCGGCCCCGGCCGGTACGAACCTGTAGAGCTCCCACGACACCACCAGCCCGACCGTTGCGCCGATGACGAGGGCCGACGAGCTGCCGAAGTAGATGTCGACGTCCGCCTCGCCGTACACGCCCATGCCGGAGAGGAACCAGAAGGTCGCGCCTCCGCGCATCGTGATCCCGCCCATGAACTCGGTCTCCGCACCCGAGGTCCTCTCGGGGGTGATGACGATCGGCACCTCCAGACCCGCGAACCAGGACCAGTGCACGCCAGGCCTCTTCCCGACCACGAGGCCCGGGGCGATCGCGACCTGGCCGACGTCCTCGCCCCAGCCCATCTCGAACGAGAAGGGGACCGCGAGCGTGACGCCGAGAAGGATCCGGCTGTTCTTGAACTCGAAGAAGCTCACGCCCACGAGCGGCTTCAGCGAGAGAGGAGACCTGTCGCCTCCGCCCAGGACGACACCCTCCTGCAGCCCTACGCTGCCGAACACGTCGATCACCTTGGTCTTGCCGCGCTCCATGTAAAGGCCGGCGACCGGCGTCTCGTCCGGCGCCCAGACCTCGCCCTGGGCCCTGGCCGGGCCGGGCAAGGCGAGAACGGCGGCGAGCGCGGTGAGCGCAGCGGCCAGCGGCCGTATCGGGCACCACGGGCGTCTCGTCATGTGAGGGTCCATGGGCCGAACCTATTTGACTTCCGCGGGCCGATCAAGCGGTCGCACCCGATGTCATTCCAGCTTGAACTCGTACGTGTACGTGATCTTGTACTCCACCGCGTTGCCGGCGGTGTCCATGGCGGGCGAGAACACGAATCCCTTGAGCGCCTTGGCTGCGGCCTGCCCCAGCCCGCTGCCCGGATCCTCCAGCACCTCGACCTTCGTGACCTTGCCCTTCGGGCTGATTGTCACGCGCAGCCTCACCTTGCCCTGGACGCCGAGGGAGCGCGCCTCGGGAGGGTACGGGATCTTCTGCTCGAGGAGGACCTTTGGCTTGTCCTTGATCTCGCCGGTGAACGTCTTCTTGGGCTTTGGCTCGCCGCCCGGCTCGAGCGACTTGCCGGGCGCCGCGATACCGGTCCCGGAGCTGTCCTTGCCCGGCTCGTGCACGCCCACGCCGTCGAGCGCGCCGAACCTGCCGTCGCCGATCTCGGCGGCCAGCGACCAGGATCCATCGGACGCGAAGGTCTGCCCGCACATCTGGCACATCGGCGGCGGCCCGGGCGG
>CAZGVR010000358.1:0-859 GCA_964528945.1 uncultured Myxococcales bacterium | reverse complement strand
AGCAGCAGATCGGAAAGTCCCTCCAGGTTATTCGCCGCGTCGTAGCCGGATTGGAGCCAGGGGGCGGCTTGGGCGGCTCCGGGGGAGGCTCCGCGGCCTTGGCCTTCGCAACCTTCACGCGCTCCTCCATGGGGGGCTCGGGCCTGGGCGGTGGCGGCTCTGGCCTGGCCTCGGGCTTCCTCTCCTCGGCGACTCTCTTCTGCACCTCGAAGTCCACGGCGCCCAGGAGCTTGTCCCTGGCCTCGGCCGGCATGAGGAAGAGGCTGATCGCGAGAACGGCGTGGAAGGCCGCGGATCCTGCCGTGCCCCATATCCAGCCGGTCCCGCCGGAATGCTGCCAGGGATCCCTCAACGGACGATGTCCTCCTCGGCGACGTTCATCGCGAACTTGTCGACGCCAGCGGCGCGCACGGTGTCAACGACCCTGACGAAGAGCCCGTAGTCGATGCCCCTGTCCGCGGCGATCACCGCACGCAGCTCCTCGTTGCTCTGGTGGGCCGCTGCCACCTTCTTCCCCAGCTCGTCGAGCCCGGTCTTTACGTCATCGACGTAGACGTCGCCCTTCTGATCGATGGTGATCGCCAGGGTCGTGACCACGTTCTCCCCGGTCGCGGCCCTGGGCAGGTCCACGGAGATGGACTCCGCGACTATGTACGTCGCCGTCACCATGAAGATGACGAGGAGGACGAGCGCAACGTCCACGAGCGGCGTGACGTTGATCTCCGTGTAGACCCCGCCCTCGGCCTCCTCCGGCCCCTTCATTGCCGCCCCTCGCCGTCTCGGCCACCCTCGGCCCTGAGCCAGGAGAGGTAGAGGCTCGTGAGCACGGTGGCGCCCGTCAGCCTGCCCTGCACCAGCT
>CAZGVR010000357.1:0-4666 GCA_964528945.1 uncultured Myxococcales bacterium | reverse complement strand
GGGTCGCCGTGCCCATCCAGGATGCGCCCGGCAGTGCAGGAGACCTGGAGGACGAGATATCGGCCGACGACATCGAGCCCGACGTCGTCGAGGATGCCGGGCAGGGCCGCGTGGCGACGCCGGACGGTCAGAAGCCCCAGCCTCCGGGCAGCATCGCCCAGCCGGCACAGCTCATGCCGGGGTTCAGCGTGAGGCCGAAGAAGCGGAAGCGCCAGGACACGATGCCCGTCTCCAGGCCGGTCGTGGAGGAGATCACCCATCCCCGCATCCATCGCCCGGAGCCGGGCGGGACTGCCGAAGGCGTGGCCTCCACCCAGGCCGATCCCCTCGTCGCGGCTGGCCCGGGCGACACGCTCACGGTCGACGGTTACGACCCCGAGAGGCTCAAGCGGATACTGGCCCAGGCCCAGGCCCAGGCCGCCTCCAGGTCCCGAGCCGGTCAGGGATTCCCGGTGTCGATAATCATCGGGGTCATCATCGCGCTCACCATCCTGGGCGTCGCGGTGGTCATAGCATTCTTCGGATAGACCCCCGCCCTACCCGAGCATGTGCTGTATGACTATCCTCACGCCGATGCCGATCAGGACCAGCCCGCCGAGGAGCTCCATCCGCTTGCCGAACCGGGTCCCGAGCCGCGATCCGATTCGCAGGCCGAGCGCCGTGAGCGCCGCGGCCACCAATCCGATTATCAGGCACGGCAGCCATATGGTCATCTCGAGCATTGCGAACGAGATGCCGACCGCCAGCGCATCCAGGCTGGTCGCAACCGAGAGGATCACCAGGTTCGTCCCGCGCGTCGGGTCGGCCCTGCATTCACCGGCCTCCTCGTCCTTGCCGCGCGAGAGCGACTCCCAGACCATCTTGCCGCCGATGAACGCCAGCAGCCCGAACGCCACCCAGTGGTCGAACCTGGAGACCCAGCCCACCAGCGTGGAGCCCAGGAGCCATCCCACCACCGGCATCATGAACTGGAAGAAACCGAAGTGGAACGACAGCCGGAAGTACTGCCGGCCCGTGACGCACCCCAGGGTCACGCTGGAGGCTATGGCGACCGCGAAGGCGTCCATGGCCAGGCCGAGCGCGATCCCGAGCACGTTGAGCATTCCCATCAGAACACCTGGTTGAACGCCAGCCTGAGGGCCACGGGCAGCCTGCCCGGCCTGTCGGTCGGCGTGATCGGTATTGCCAGATCCAGCGCGATCATGCTCGGGTACGTGCCGAAGTGCGCGGTGAGGAGCCTCAGGCCGTAGCCGACCTCCGTGAACAGGCGGTCCTCCGCGAACAGGCCGTGCATGGACTCGACCCTGGACGCGGTGCCCGCGCCCGCGAAGAGCACTCCCTGTATGCCCTGGACCGTGATGAAGTGGGCGATGTTCCAGTCCAGCCCGTGCACGAACATGTGCCGCCACTCGAAGCAGGCGTAGATCCTGATCCGGCCGAACGTCTCGTCCGCGTCGAATCCCCGCAGGATCAGCTGGGACGACAGCGATTCCAGCTGGCCGCGGTACGGGTTGCCGAACGCGCCGCCGGCCCCGCCGTAGAACGCGAGCGTGTGGCCGCCGCGCGGCGTCCAGAGGAAGAAGGCGCGCGTGCCCGCGGTGAAGAGGTGGCGAAGGTCCCCCCGCTCCCCGCTGCCCGGGTCGTCGATGCCCAGGCCGTAGTCCGCGTACAGAGAGGCCTGCCAGCCGCGGGTCGGGTTCCAGGCGTAGAACCGGCTGTCGTGGCCCAGGAAGACGCCGGCCGTGATTGCCGTGCCGCCAGGCCACTTGCCGCTCCCGTCCGTGAACACGTAGCCCGGCTCGTGGTGGAAGCCGCGGAGATAGGCTCCCGCATGCCAGGCGGAGTGGTCCATGTCCAGCTTCGGTCCGAATCCCCTTGAGTACCAGATCGTCCCGCCCTCGCCCCACGTGGCGAGCACCAGGCGGATGCTGATCGAGTTGAGGAGGTCGTACTTCCTGCGCAGATCGAAGTACACGTCGATGTCGCCCGTGAGCTCGGTGATGTTCGAGGTGAGCGCTATGGCGGCGAACACCGGCGGCCGCCACTCGGGCTCGGACGTGTTGTCGAGCCTCGGGTGGTTCGGCGTGAGGGACGGATCCTCGAACAGGCGCATCTCCGGATCGACGACGACGCGATCCAGCACGGACGCGGTCCGGACCGACACCCCCCCCCGGGGCCCGGCCGCGTCCCAGATCGCGTCCACGTGGCTCCCGTCGACTGCCACGAACCGCACGACCACGGGCTCCCTTATCCACGTATCGCCCTGTCGCTCGACCGCGGCCGTGTGGAGGTACCCGCCGCCCTCGAGCTTCCCGCTCTCGACCTCGCCCACGCGGTAGTTGAGCGACGGGTACGGGCGAGACCACTGATCCCAGAACCACCCCAGGTCCTCGCCGGCCTCCTCCCGGGCCAGCGACCGGATCGATCCCTCTCCGGACAGGTAGCGGTCCACGATCCGGGCGGCGGCCGCCGTGCCCAGCAGGTCGACCGTCTTCTCCCAGAACAGCTTCCCCCTGGGCTGCGAGTCCAGGAACGCCCAGGGCTCGTCCCTGAGCCAGTCCTGCTCGGCGATCGTGTCGAAGTAGGCCTCGCGGAACTCGACGAGCGGCGAGTAGAGGAAGTAGTCGACGGCCGCGATGAACGCGCCGTACTTCAGGATGTCGCGGGCGTCCTCGTGCTTGCCGTGGAACGTGGCCGTGTATCGCTCGACGATCGCGGAGGCCACGAAGTCCGAGGTCATCGCGACCTCGGCCTGGTCCCCGGATCCTCGACTGGATCGCTCGACCAGCGAGGCCGCGACTGCTCGCACGAGCTGGAACTCGTGGAACTTCCACGCCTTCCTCAGCGGCAGGATGTCGAACATCCTGTCGGACACGAGCACGATCCCGCCCGTAGACGCGGCCAGCTCGAGCCTGAGCGGGATCTCGACCATCAGGATCTCGGTCCCTGGCTGGACCGGAGAACCCGAGGCCGCGAGCACGTCCAGCGTGCCGCACGCCACGCCCATCGCGTGGAGCGGGCGGTCCAGTGCCATGACGTCGGGCAGGCCCTCGGGCACGGGGAGGGCGCCCTCGTCCCCTGGGGTCCACTCGGCCTCTCCTCCCGGTGGCCTCGGATCCAGTCCCAGCCACGTGACCGAGACCCCGCTGCAAGTCACCTCGGACCGGTGCAGCTTCCGGAAGGCCACGATCGGCACGGATGCCGCGAATCCAGAGATCGCCACGGTGCGTGCCTTCCCGTCACCGTTGCCCTGCGACACCGCGTCTCCGATCACCGCGTCGAAGCCGGCCGGCAGCGTGACCTCGATCTCGTGGGCGGCGGCAGGCGGAGGCGTCTCCAGGTCCCAGCCGGCAGGCCCGCTCGCGGCCAGGACCGGATGCCATCCGGTCGCTAGCACCATGCCCTTGCGCGCCCTGCCGAACAGGCCGTATCGCCTGGGCACCCGTGCGCGGAACTCGATCTCGATGGTCGTACGGTCGACCCCGGGAGGGAGCGGGATCGAGACCGCGGCCATCCGGATCCCCGTAAGAGCGTGTCCCTCCGGCATCTCGACCTGGGTCACGTCGCCGGACGGCACGACCGTGCCGTCGACGGCCACCTTCCCGAGATCCATGGACCCGGGTTCGAAGGAGTAGGGGTAGATCCAGTAGGTGTTCATGGCATCGAGGCCCGGGGGAGGCTCCGCCAGCCTGTTCGGATAGAGCCAGACCACCGCCTGCCCGGGACATCCGCCCTGGCACTCGAGATCCAGGGTCTCCCGCCCGTCCACGGCCCCGCTCCCCGGGTCGATCGTCACCGATACGCGGTACGTCGGCGTGCAAGCCGCGCCCGAGGCCGAGACCTCGCGGGCGAGGAGCCCCTGCATGCCGGCGGTGGCCGTGAGGAGCGCGAGACCTGCAGGACCTCTGAACATGACCATTGCCTTGGCCCGAGGAGACGGCGTATTGTATCAGCCGCCAGCAAAATCCATAAGCCCACAGGCGGCCGGTGCGGGCGGCACCGGCCGGGCGAGGAGGAGGCGGACATCATGGCATCCGAGAAGATCGCATACGTGACGGACGCGACCTTCGAGGCGGACGTCCTCAAGGCCGAGGTGCCGGCGATCGTCGATTTCACGGCACAGTGGTGCGGTCCCTGCAAGATGCTCGCGCCCATCCTCGAGAAGGTCGCGGACAGGTACCAGGGCAAGGTCAAGGTCGTGAAGCTGGACGTGGACGGCAACCAGAAGACCGCCCAGCACTACAGGGTCTTCTCGATCCCGACCCTGCTGCTGTTTTCCGGCGGTCAGGTGAAGGGCCAGACCGTCGGTCTCGTCAACGAGGAGAAGATCGACGATCTCCTGTCGAAGGTGCTGTAGCCCGGCGTCCCCCCCCCCGCTTGCTTTCCAGAAGCGCCGCGTAGTGCCCGTACATGCGGTCGAACGCCGCGGTCCACGAGCCGTTCAGGTCGGCGTACCTGCGGGCGCGGTTCCTCAGGAACACTAGATCCCGCGAGAGGAGGTCCCGCGCCTCCGCGACCAGGCTGTCCGCGTCGCCGGTCCTGAACACGGTGCCGGCCTTGGAGTTGACCGCCAGCTCCGTGGCGGCCCCCTGGTCCGCGACCACGACCGGCAGCCCGCTGGACAGGGCCTCCAGGATGGACAGCCCGAAGGTCTCGTAGGGCCCGG
>CAZGVR010000356.1:1717-4675 GCA_964528945.1 uncultured Myxococcales bacterium | reverse complement strand
CCCTCCTGTGCGGCGCGAACAGCGCGCGAAAGAGCACTATCCTCCAGGCGCTCATCTACCTGCACGAGATCCTCGAGCGAGGCTCCGCGGACGTCGATCGCACGGAGCTCGGCGGCAACGTCCTGGAGCTCGGCGGCTTCGCGCGGCTCGTCCACCGCCACGAAACCCACCGCGCCATCGTGCTTCGAGCCGGGTTCGCCACGCCGGGCAAACTCGAGCGCTTTGGCAGGGACTTGACCGACTTCCCGTTTCCGGATCTGGAAGACCAGATCGACAGTGCGTGGCTCGAACTCACAATCCGTCTCCGAACGGTGGGAACCTTCCGCGGGCCGATCGTGGAGCGCGCGGTCATCGGAGCAGGCGGCAATGACGAGCCGCTCGTCTGGCTCGAGACCGGCCCGACGCTGCGCGAGGGAGAGCCTCTTCTGGCTCGCATCAATCTGGGCCACCCGATCATATCGGCCGTCGCATGGGAGGAGATAGCCGTTCCAGAGGATGTCGTTCGCCGCACACTCGATGCCGAGGGCGGCGGGTCTGGCGCCGGGCCTGGGCCCGGTGACGGCTCCGGGTTCGGCGACGGTCGTTCGCTTCCGGTCTTCGCGGTGTCGAGATCGCGGCTTTCCGCCCTGCCGCCTTCCAGCGAGCCTCTCCGCGTGATCCCGTACGGCGACGACACGCCCGAGAACTCGGTCGCGACCTCGCAGGTGCGTACGTTCCTCGAGATGGTGGTGCTGGGCACCACCGCCCAGCTCGTCTCGTCCCTGCGCGAGGCGATATACATCGGTCCGCTCCGCGCAGTTCCGCCTCGCGGGTTCCTCTACGAGCGCGCGGGGCGCACGACTGGCTGGGCCGACGGCCTTGCCGCCTGGGACCTCCTGCTCTCCGACAGGGCCAGCCTCGTCGTGCGAACGAATCGCTGGCTGATGCGCCTAGGCGCGGGCTGCAAGATCGTCGTTCAGCTACTATTCGAAGGGGGCGCGGCCGCGGAGGAGATCACGGAAGGCAACGTGGACAGGACCGTCCGGAGGCTCCTGCGCGACGCCGGCGCGGGCGCGCTGGTGCTCCCGTCGGAGGTCGGCGCGGGCGTGTCGGAGGTCATGCCGGTCGTAGTGGCGGCCCTCGAAGGGAGAGCCGGTCTCTCGATGGTCGAGGAGCCCGGAGTACACGTCCACCCGGCGATACAGGTGGGGCTCGGCGATCTGCTGATCGATGCCGTCACACGGGAGGGAGGCCGGCGGACCCTGCTCATCGAAACGCACAGCGAGCACCTCGTCCTGAGGCTCCTGCGCCGAATCCGGGAGACCACCGACAGCGAACTCGCCGGAGGAGCACCAGCCTTCACTCGTGACAAGCTCAGCGTGGTCCACGTCGAGAACAAGGCGGATGGCGTTCGCGTGCAGCGGCTTCGCGTGGACGAGCACGGCGAATTCTTGGACCGGTGGCCCGAGGGGTTCTTCGACGAGCGTGCAGCGGAACTCTTCTGATGTTCTTCGAGTACGCACTCGAACCGGCCGTCCTATCGTCGTGGGACCGTACCCGATTCTTTGCTGATGCCTTTGGGCCATGGAAGGGGCGCTTCCTCGCCAGGTATCCCCACCGGTGGAAGAGGTCGGTAATCGAAGGGCTGAAATGCCGCGATGTCGAAAGAAAGCGCATAGTCGAGCGGCTCAGACAACTCGATAAGCGTGTATTCTCGCCTCGCACCGACGCTCAGTTCGACCCTGAGCGGACGTGGATCGAAAACGCCGAGGTCGAGCATGGGCGTCAGCCGTTTCACGCCATAATCGCCGCTGAGGCACAACAGAAGCCGTACATCCTCGACGGGTCGAATATCGACGAAAGACACGACCTGTGGCGTGTCGAGGCTGGCCGGCTGCTGCCGCGCGAACCCGTGCAATTCGTCGATGCACTCCGGCTGCTGCTTAACGCGTCGAGTCGCGTCGTCTTGATAGACCCATTCTTTCGAGCCGACCAGGACGACAAGACCCGACCGCTCATTGCATTCTGCCGGCACCTGGTAGGGAAGGCCGTCGTCGAGATCCACTTCTCCGATGAGTCCCGTGGATACGAGCCTTGCATGAGGGACGCTGCCCGTGCGCTGCCCACGATCCTTCCAGATGGGATGAAAGTCACCCTTCACTGCTGGAAGGAACGCATCGGTGGACCACGTCTTCACAACCGGTATCTGCTGACCGAGATCGGCGGTGTCGCATTCGGTGACAGCATCGAGATGGGCGATGAAGGGCAGCAGGACCATCTCTCGATCCTGGACGAATCTTCCCGGGCCTCACTGTGGGATCAATACATCGGCCAGACACCCGCTTTCGACCCTGCAGGGACTCCGAGAGTATTCGTAGGTGGCTCAAGGATATGAGGAGGTCCGCGATATGCTAGCTCTGTACAGAAGAATGGAGATGCTGGCTCCGCTGCTCATTGCCGCCACTATCGCCGCCGGTTGCCACAACCCTGCGGCCGGACCAGTGGTCGAGCCGGACACGCCCGGCATGACTCTCACCAGCCCCGACTTCGGGGACGGGCAGCCCATCCCGAAGAAGCACGCGTACACCGGAGAGGGCGAGAACGTGCCGCCCGCGCTGGAGTGGTCCGGGCTGCCGGAGGGCACGGTAGAGCTGGCCCTCATCGTTGACGATCCCGACGCGCCGGGCGATGAGCCGTGGGTGCACGACGTGCTGTACAAGATCCCGGTCGATGCGAACGCGGCGGCCATGGTGATACGGGGCGGCGCCGTAGACTCGGCAGCACGCTTCCTGCCAGGCAAGAACAGCTGGGGAGAGACTGCGTGGGGCGGGCCCAAGCCGCCGCCGGGGAAAGTACATCACTACAGGTTCACGCTCTACGCGCTCGATGCGGAGCTGGACGTCCAGCCGGGCCTGACCAAGGAAGAACTGATCGAGGCCATGGAAGGGCACGTGATCGGCACGGCCGTGCTCACGGGCT
>CAZGVR010000356.1:0-1707 GCA_964528945.1 uncultured Myxococcales bacterium | reverse complement strand
GCACGGCACAGCCTGACACGGATGTCCGTGCGGCCGGACATCCAGCAGCCACAGGCTCGCGGAGGGCCGCCCGTTTTCCCTCGAAAGGTCGGGCCTTGTGAATTCCATTACCTCGATGGCTCGTATTGGCACTCATATTGCGAATCTCGGGCCGGGGCTCGCTTCCTGAAAACTGGGTGCCCTTGAGGGAGGTCCTGCCATGCGTCGTGGAACAGCCGTCACAGCGCTTCTCGTCGCGTTCCTGCCGGCCGGATGCGGTGGAGCGGGAAGCTCCATGGGCTCCTGGGACGCCTTTTCCGACGGGTACTTCTACGATACCCACGCCGACACGCTGACCGACACGGCCGCGGACATGGGCTGGGACCCTGGCATGGACACCATGCCGCCGCCCGAGGTCGAGGTAGAGGCGGACTTCGGCGAGCCCAAGGCGAGCGGCAGGTACGTGTTCGTGGTCAACTCGGCAGAGGACTACGTCGTGGTCATCGACTCGCGCACGCTGACCATGGAGATCGTGACCGTGGGCAGGAAGCCCGTGACCGTGGAGACCGCGGGCCTCTTCAACGCGGCAATGGTCATAAACTCCGGGTCCAAGGACGTTTCGATCATCCGGAAGACGTCGCTCGACTCCACGAGCGTGACCACGCTCCCCTCGGTCGCGGGCCTGGAGAACCTGCAGATCTCGCCGTCGGGAGCGGGCGCGATCGTGTACCACGACTTCGACCTGCCGCTCGATCCGGACGGCCCCATGCTCGACAACTTCCAGGACGTGGTGGTCGTGGACATGACAGGCGCCGAGGACCGGGCAATGCGCCGCACGTGCGGGTACATGCCGCGCGAGGTCGAGTTCGACGAGTCCGGCGATCGCGCGTTCATCGTGACCAAGGCGGGCGTGTCCATCGTGGATCTCGCCACGGTGGCGGACGATCCGGACCTGCTGCCCACGGTCGCGTACCCGGCCGCCGTGGATCCGGAGCTGGTCACGGACGTGGACATCGATCCCACGGGCACCATGGCAGTGGTGGGCCTGGACCCGACCGCCCTCTCCACGTCGGTCTGGATCATGGACCTCGCGGGCGGCGAGCACCAGGAGGTCGTGCTGCCGGACGTGCCCTACGACCTCGACATCTCGCCCACGGGCGACTACGCGGTCGCGGTCATGCCAGCCACGAGCCAGATAGCGATCATCTTCCTGCCGTGGCGCGAGTCCCTCCAGTTCGTCTCCATCCCCGTGACCGAGGTGTACGCGGGCCAGGCCCAGATCTCGCACGACGGCAGGACCATCGCGCTGTTCTCGAACCAGGGCGAGGAGGAGGCAGTGGGGATCCTGGACGTGGGGACCAGGGTCGTTACCATGGACCGGCTCTACAAGCTGGTGCAGACCGTGGCGTTCACGCCCGACGACGGGATCCTCACGGTCATCCACAGGAGGGCGGCCGGCGCGCCCGCCGACCCTACCGACTACGAGGACGTCGCGGACCACAGCTTCGGGTACTCGCTGCTCAGGGTCGCGGACGGGTACGTGAAGCAGGAGCTGACCCAGGCGAACCCCGAGCCGTTCCTGGTCCACCCGGACGGATCGAGGATCTACCTGCTCCAGCGGAGCGACGCGCTCGACGTGCGCGAGGTCCAGGTCATATACACGGACACGTTCGTGGTCAGCGTGGTGCCTCTGGGCTCGCCGCCGATCTCGATCGGCCACGTGCCCGA
>CAZGVR010000355.1:0-4678 GCA_964528945.1 uncultured Myxococcales bacterium | reverse complement strand
GGCCTCGTCACCCCCTTCCGGTGTCCCGGCCTGCACGGTAGGCCTCTCCGCGTACGCGGTCTCGTCCTGGGCCGGGTCGGTGGCGAGGGGGAGGGCGGCCGAGCGGAAGAAGGGATCTTCGAAGGCTTCCCGCACTCGGGGATCGATGGTCCGTGCCCTGAGCCTGCGGAGTGTCTCGTTCGCGGGCTCCGAGTCAGAGCGGATGAGCGTGAGGATGGTCTCGGCCTGCACGGCTGGCGATGACCTGTCGAACTCCTTCTCCAGCGTTGCGGGCGGGATCGACCTCGGCTCGCCGAAGTCCTGGGCGACCATCAGACAGACGAGCCTGATTCCCTGCCGCGATCCAGCGAACTTGGCGGCCGCGGCCTCGAGGAGCTCGGGGGCGCGTCCACGCACCGACTCCGCGATCTGGCGCCGCACGCTGCGGCGCGGCATGCCAGCCTCGATCAGGCCGCCTGCGATCTCGAGGATTCCGATCGGTGAGTTCTCGTGGCCGCACGCGTTGCAGGAAGGAGTGAGGAAGCGCTGCTCTGCGCCGCAGGAATGACAGCGCGGATGGATCACCTTTCCTGGCTTCGCGGCTCTTTCCATGCTCATGAGGATCCTGGACCGGGGGGTCAGTGTAGCAATCCGGTAGGCCGCAGGGAAGAGGGGCAGTCGGCCTGCAATGCGTGCCAGATAACCCGGCAACCATCCAAATGGTTGCTAAAAGACGGAAAAGCTTTCCTCGATTGACGTCGTAGGAGTTCTTATGTATTGTACGCGACAATCGCGAGCCGGTCGCTTGATATGCCCGATTTCATTGGGCCTTTTCATTGCGAGACCAGGGCGCGTCACGGAGCGGATGATGGAACCGGGGTCCAGAATCGACTCGACCGCGGGCACGGATGTGAGGCCGTCCGTACCATCGAGCGATCAGGCGATCGAGTTCCCGTCCATGAGCTATACGGCCGTCACCTCGAACCGCGAGATGGCAGGAAGCTTCTCCCGGTACCTCCTGGCCGCGGCCGTGAAGATGGTCCCCAGGGAATGGAGCGTCCAGGAGCTTTCCGACGTCCTGAACTTCGTGCTCGAGGGTGGGAACACGCCCGCCCAGATTGTCGAAGGGCGATACCTCAGGCGCCGCCTGCGCGAGGAGGTCGCCAGGGCCGACCGGCACCAGGAGCAGTTCTCGATCATGGTCCTCGGGTTCGAGGGTGAGGTCGAGGAGGAGACCTACGAGGGTCTGGTTGACGTGCTGCAGGAGAGGCTGCGCAGGAGCGACCTGGTGTTCCTCTACAAGCACAGGATCGCCATACTCCTGCCGCACACCCCGGAGACCTCGCTGGAACGCCTCTGCCAGAGGATCTCGAAGCTGGCGGCAGAGGCTCTCCGCTCGAAGAAGGTGATCTTTTCGACGGCCTCGTATCCCGGCAAGACCTTCGCCGGGCCTGACACTGTTCTCGACTGGGTGGAGGATAGACTTAGGTGATGTGCGATCTCCCGGGAGTTCGAGGATGAAGTGGGAAGCGCTCATGCCTCCCAAGGAGGCCGGGTCGGAGCAGGCCACTGTGGCTGTCGAGGCCAAGAACTGGCTCGCCGCGCTCAATGCCGCCCTGGAGCAGACCGGCGAGGCCGCGGTCGTGGCGTCGAACCTCAAGTGCGATGTGCGCGAGAACGGAACGGTGAGCATCACCGACTTCCGCAGGAAGATGGTGTACCAGCTCAAGCCCGTGGAGCAGCGTCCAGCCTCGGTTTCGGTCCTGCCGCCGCCCGGCGAGAGCTTCCTCGAGTCCAAGAGCGCCGGCCGCAGGTCAGCGGCGCCGCAGGCCGAGATGCCCATGGCCGTCGCGGACATTGCGGCCTCCGATGCCCCGCCAACGCCCGCCCCGATGCTCGATCACAAGGTCTTCTTCGTGAGGGACGAGAATCCCACTGCCCAGTCCAACCTGGTCTACAGGGAAAGGCTCGTTGCGGTCCCCGGTCCAGCAAGCCGCGAGGAGATAGAATCCCTGCTGCTCTACTACTTCGAGACGCTGAGGCGGCACGTCGTCCTGATCGAGGGTGCGAGGTACGTCAACATCGCGGTCTATCCCGGGGAGTTCAAGGGCCGGCCCACGGCCGCTCCCATGGGAGCGCTCAGCTGGCAGGATTGGAAGGACCCAGCGCCCCAGGTCGTGTTCCCGGCCGTCGAGCCGGTCCCGGCAGTGGCACAGAAGCCGCCCGTTGCCGGATCGGGGGATGCCCCTGCAGCCGTATCGCCTCGGCCTGCCGACGCGGTGGCCATGGTCTCCGAGGAGGCGAGCCGTGCGCCAACGGTTCCAGTCCAGACCGGGCCGGTCCCGGTGCCAGAGCCCAAGCGGTCCGAGGCTCCCGCGCCGCCACCCGAGGCTCCCGCGCCGCCACAGACTGCGGCCCAGCCAGCGCAGGCGGCCACACACTCCCGGAAGCGGACCCCGAGCCAGGAGATGCACGTTGGACGTGACCTGGATCAGCCCGATCCCAGCGAGGTGCTCGCCCAGCTCTTCGAGGAGATGCAGGATCTCTTCCTGACGCAGAACCAGGACGATTCCGCGGCGTTCGTGCTGGAGATCGCCAGGAAGAAGATCCCGGCCGAGGCCGGTTCCGTCTTCCTGGCGGACATCAACACGCGAGAACTCTACTTCGCGGCAGTCTACGGCCCGACCGCGGACAAGCTCAGGGGCCAGCGCCTGCACATGACCAAGGGACTCGTCGGGTTCGCGGCACGGCAGGGAGCTACCATAGCCAGCCAGGACGTCCGCCAGGGTCCGCGCTTCTGCGACGAGTTCGACCAGTCCACGTCCTTCGTGACGCGCTCGGTCATGTGCTCGCCCATCCAGTACGAGGGGCGCACCTACGGCGCGCTCGAGATCCTGAACCGAAGGGGGAGTGGGGTGTTCACGGAGAGCGAGGTGAGCGTCGTGTCATACATGGCGCGCCAGTTGGCCGAGTTCATAGCCACGGGCCTGCCGTCCGTGGACACGGACATCGACGCGGACGACAAGAAACCCGCCGCGGCCCCGGCCCCTCGCGCCTCCATCTCGGGCCCGGGCAAGGGCAAGCCCAAGCCGAAGGTGAAGGGAAGGAAGTAGGCGGATCCCGCCGGGCGCGGGACACCGCGGGTTCTCGAGAACCCGAAGGCAAGAGATGACAAGGGAGTTCGACGAGATAACCGCCCTCTTGGGCGGGGGGACGAGATTCGAGTGCAAGCTTTCCTTCGACGGGACGGTGCGCATCGACGGGTCCTTCTCCGGCGAGATCTCGTCGGACGATGTCCTCATCGTCGGCGACGGCGCGGACGTGAGGGCAGACATCAGGGTGGGAACAATGATCGTGCAGGGGGGAGTGGTGAGAGGGGACATCGTGGCCAGGAACCTCGTGGAGATCCACCACCCGGGGCAGGTCCACGGGAACATCGTCTCCCCGTCGCTGTGCATCGACAAGGGAGTCATCTTCGAGGGGCAATGCCGGATGGTCGAGGACGGCAGTCCTCTCCCGGCGCAGGCGTCCGGGAGCATGCCCGGAAAGGAGTCTGCAGCGCGATGACGTCTGTACTGAGCATCCTGGCGGCTGGCGGCGGTTCGATCATCGATCTCGACGTGACGGTCTTCATCCTCGTAGGGATCTTCTTCCTGGCGCTCCTCGTCCTGTCCAACCTCCTGTTCAAGCCGATCTTCGCGGTTCTCGACGCGCGGCGCCTGGCCACGGAGGGAGCGGCCGAGGAGTCGAAGACCCTGGGCCGGGACGCGGAATCCAAGCGCAGGGAATACGAGAAGCGCGTGCTCGAGGTGAAGCGCGAGGCGACAAAGGAGCGGGAGGCCATGCGCCTCGGCGCGAGGAAATCCGAGGCCGAGATCCTCGAGGCCGGCCGGGTGGACTGCGAGAAGATCCTCGGGGCGTCTCGTGAAGGTACCGAGCGTCACGTGAAGGATGCGCGCGCCAGGCTCGACTCCGAGGCCGAGAGCATCGCGGCCAGCCTCGTCGAGCGGTTGCTGGGGGCGGCGAAGGGAGGCAGGGCATGAGGGCATTCATCCTGGCCTCGATCCTCGCAGCCTGCATGGTGACGGCCGGAGGCGCTGCTCACGCTCAGGAGGGCCACGCCGGTGCCGCCACGGACGGCCACGGTGCGCAAGTAGAGGGCGGCCACGGCGAGGCCGCCCAGGGCGAGCACGGCGGCGGGCACCGCGTGGACATCTCGCAGATCAACTGGTTCGCCTGGAAGAAGGGCAAGAACCCCCCCTTCATCGCGGTCATCCTGAACTTCCTGGTGCTTCTCGCGATCCTGTACTTCGCAGGGCGCAAGAGCGTCGCGGGCTTCCTGAAGGGACGGCGCGACAGGGTCATGGCCGCCATCGACGAGTCGGCCCGCATGAAGAAGGAGGCGGAGGATCTCCACCGTGAGTTCGCCGACAAGCTGGACCAGATGGACCGCGAGGAAGAGGCGATCCGCCACGAGCTCCTCTCGGCGGCCGCCAAGGAGCGTGACCGGCTGGTGGCCGACGCAGGGGCGCGAGCCCAGAAGATGCGCGAGGAGGCACACAAGCTGGCCGACCAGGAGATGGACGAGGCCATGCTGAGGCTCAAGCGGGAGACGGCCGAGAGGGTGATCGAGAGGGCCAGGGAGATGATCGCGAAGAGGCTCGGTCCGGGCGAGCAGCGGATGCTCGTGGACGACTAT
>CAZGVR010000354.1:684-4686 GCA_964528945.1 uncultured Myxococcales bacterium | reverse complement strand
GCCAGGGCACACGCCAAGCCATGTTTCGTCGCCTGCACCGGGAAGAACGCCTCGGGCGGCTCGCCGGGCGCGAGGAAGCGGCGGTACACCTCGCCTCCCGCGATCAGCTCGATCCACATGATGAAGTGCTCGGCCAGCATGGGGTGAGCCACGCTGCCGACCTTGACCTTCCAGCCGCCCTCGGCCTTCTCGACGACCGGGACGTGCTTCTCCTTGGCCGCGTCGGTGGTGTTCTCCACGAGCTGCTTCATTGGCTGGCCGCAGCAGGCGAGCGTCCCGCCGCCCACGTGCATCACCTCCACGATGTTCCCGCAGATCTCGCACTTGTAAACGTTGGTCCTTTCCATGGGATGCTCCTTTCAGTTCTCCTTCAAGATGTTGTCGTCGTACTCGATCTCGAACCTGAGCTTGTGCCGCGCCTCCTCCTCGGCGAGCGCGAGGAACGTGTCCCTGACCTTGCCGCCGCCCGAGCGCGCGGCGAGGTCGGAGTACATCCGGAAGGCCGCCTTCTCCTTCTTCATTGCGAGGATCAACGCCTCCTGGTAGGTGGTGGCGCCGTCCCCGTAGCCCTCCACTAGGTAGTCGGAGAGCTTCATGTCCGCGACCCGGCCGCCCAGGACCTGCCTGCCTCGGCCCTCGCGCAGCGCCTCGAGCTTGAGCCAGTGGCCGTGCTCCTCCCTGGCGAACCCCTTGAACACCTCCCGGAGTCCGGCGCCGTCCGATCTCGCGGCCATGTCATCGTAGAACTTCCGCGCGGCCTCCTCCTCGCCCATGGCGTAGTCGAGGATGTCCTCTATGGTCTCGAACTTCGGCATCGCTCTCTCCCTCAGTAGTTCTCGCCCAGGAGCTCGAAGTGGGCCTGCGGGTGGGCGCAGGCCGGGCACATGGCCGGGGCCTCGGCCGCCTCGTGGAGGTAGCCGCAGTTCCGGCAGCGCCACACGACCTTGCCGTCGCGCTTGAATACCATTCCGGCCTCGAGGTTCGCGTGCAGCTTCCGGTAGCGGCTCTCGTGCTGCTTCTCGGCCACGCTCACATTCTCCCATAGGATGGCGATGGCCTCGAACCCCTCCTCGCGTGCGACCTTTGCAAAGCCCGGGTACAGGGTCGTGTGCTCGTGGTGCTCGCCCGCGGCCGAGGCCGCCAGGTTCTCGAGCGTGGTGCCGATCCTGCCGGCAGGGTAGGCGGCCACGATCTCGACGTCGCCGCCCTCCAGGAAGCCGAAGAACCTCTTGGCGTGCTCCTTCTCCTGGTCGGCCGTCTCCTGGAAGATGGCCGCCATCTGCTCGAGACCCTCCTTCTTCGCGGCGCTCGCGAAGTAGGTGTAGCGGTTCCGCGCCTGGGACTCACCGGCGAACGACGCCAGCAGGTTCTTCTCTGTCTTGGTTCCCTTGATGCTCTTCATGTGCCCTTCCTTTCTTTGCGGCCCCCGGCATGAGGTCCATCCCGGCTGGGAGGTCCGAATAAACCGTCAAGGAAATCATTGTGCCATTGCCACTCCGGATCGCTGCACGGGGTCAGTCCCACTTCCCGGCGTTCCGGTGCTTCTCGACCTCCTCCTCTGCGAGACGCCTCAGCCTGTACGCCGAGTCGCGAAGCACGCCGTAGAGGATGCCACAGGTCGTGTCGTCCCTGTCCGCGTCGCCCTCGTCCGCGAGCGCGATCATCTCGCGCGAGATGTCGAGGATGCGCTTCAGGTTCCTGTTGTATGAGGCCGGCATGTCCCCGTCAGTTGTCCCTCTTTCCGACCAATAGGGCGCTCCATGCGGATGTCTACTGGTCGGATCCGCCACCCGGCATGCCGAGGAAGCGGTACAGGGTCGCGCGGCCCACGCCGAGCAGGACGGCCGCGCGCGCCTTGTTCCCGCCCGCCTCGGCGAGCGCTCGGGCGACCGCCTCGGCGGTCAGCTTGGGCCGGCGGCCCGGGCGGCCGGGACTGCCGGAGCGGGGATGCGAGCCGGTCGGCGGCGGGGATGCCAGGGCGGGTGCCGGGAGGACGCTTCGCATCTCGGGCGGAAGGTGCTGGGGCAGTATCGTGGGCCCGGTCGCCCTCAGCGCTGCGAACTGGAGGGCGTGGATGAGCTCGCGGACGTTGCCGGGCCAGGAGTAGGCGAGCACCAGATCCATGGCGTCGTCCGAGATCCGCTTCTGCTCGGCGACGGTCTCCTCGGCGATGCGGGCGAGCGCCGCCATGGCTATGAGCGGGATGTCCTCGCGCCTGGCCCTGAGCGGCGGGAGATCTATCGGGACCACGCTGAGCCTGTAGAAGAGGTCCTCCCTGAAGCGTCCCTCGCGGACCATGGAGCGCAGATCCCTGTTCGTTGCCGAGATCACGCGCACGTCCACCCGGATCGGCTTCTCGCCACCCACCATCTCGAAGCTCTTCTGCTCGAGGACCCTCAAGAGCTTGACCTGGAAGGCGGGGCTCAGCTCGCCCACCTCGTCCAGGAAGATGGTGCCGCCGTCGGCCAGCTCGAACCGTCCCTTCTTGCTGCGCACCGCGCCGGTGAAGGCCCCGCGCACGTGCCCGAAGAGCTCGCTCTCGAGGATGTTGTCCGGCAGGGCGCCGCAGTTGATCGGCACGAACGGGCCGGCGCCTCGCCTGCTCTCGCCGTGGATCGCGGCCGCCACCAGCTCCTTGCCTGTCCCGCTCTCGCCCGTGATGAGGACCGGGTAGTCCGAGGTGGAGATCCTGCGGACCGTGTCGAAGATCTCCCGCATGGCCTCGGACACGCCCGTCATCCCGTGGAAGGACCGCTGGGCCTTCAGCTTCCACCGGAGGTCATTGACCTCGGTTATGTCCCTGATCGTCGCGAGGACCCCCCAGTGCCTTCCGGGCCTGATGTCCATGGGCATGACGCTGATGCCGAGGGTCTTGTCCAGGCCGTCCCCGGTCGTGAACCTGACCTCGTACGCGGTGCGCGTCCTCACGGGCCCGATGGCCGGGACGGACGGGCCGTCCGCGAGGACGTCGTGGGCCGGGCAGAAGGAGCAGTTCGATCCGCAGAGCCCGTCCGAGCCGAAGATGTCCTGGCAGTTCCTGCCGAGCACCTCGGAGCGCGGCCATCCCGTGATCCGCTCGGCGGCAGCGTTCATGAGGAAGATCCGCCTGGAGTTGTCGTGGGCGATGACGCCGTCCTCGAGCGCGTCGAGCAGCATCTCCCACCGCTCCCTCTGGATCACGAGGGCCTCCAGGAAATCGTGGGTGACGAGGGCGCTCACGTGCTCTTCGAGGCGCTCGAGCGTGAGGCCGAAGCCGCTCCCCGATGCAGCGATCCCCCAGTCCACCATGACCGGGATCCCCAGGTGGACGGGAACGCGGTCCTCGGGCGTGCACTGGCCGCCGTCGAGAGTGGAGGCGCTCCTCTCGGCAAGTGCGAACTCGCGCGCCTCCGGGTCCAGGGTCACGACGATGTCGAACCCGTGCCTGGCGATCGAGGCCAGCGGCTCCGGGCCGACGCTCGGCAGCGGGATCCCGGCGGCCGAGAGCGCACCGAGCGCGGCCGGGTCCACGCCCTGCCCGAGGACGCCGGCAGGGACGGCCTCGATGCGATCGCGGGCAGTGGCCGATGCGATGGCTGCGGCCATGGTGCTCGTGGACGCGTCTGCGTGCGAAAGGAAGAGGATCCTCGTTCTCCTGGCAGCTTTTTCCTGCATTACCAAGCCGCTATGGATATCACGGTTCGGGGGAAGATAGGAGGGGTCGGGAGGCCGTCAGGCGCCGAGGCCGGTGCTCGCGAACACCTGGCGGATCTTCCGCTTCGCGCGGAGCTCTATCTGGCGGGCTCGCTCGCGGCTCACGCCGATCTCGCGGCCGATGTCCGCGAGCGTGGCCGGATCGTCGTCCATCAGCCGCTTGGTCGCGATGAGCCGCTCGCGATCGTCGAGGGACGAGAGCGCGAGGCCAACGGTGTCGCCCACGATGAAGTCCGTCTCGGTGGCCGCCGCCTCCTTGACGGAAATCGAAGCGAGCTCTAGGAACCTGTCCTGGAGGTCGGGCGGCCC
>CAZGVR010000354.1:0-674 GCA_964528945.1 uncultured Myxococcales bacterium | reverse complement strand
GGGGCCGAGGCCAGTTCGGCGGGGCTCGGGGCGCGAGCCAGGGCCCTGTCCCTGAGGGCGGGCTGCCCGGAAGCCTCGGCGTAGGCATCGAGGGAGAAGTCCGGTGTGTCTAGGGCGAAGAGCATGTCCCTCAGCCGTTTCTCCGAGATCCCCATGTCCGTTGCCATGCGCGTCACGGCCTCGGCCTGGTCCTCGTGCTGCGCCGCGTACCTCGCGCGCTCGCGCCTCACCCTGAAGAACATGCGGGAGCGCGTGATGCCCATGCCGGTCTTTCCCTTGCCCCAAGACTTGATGATCGCGTTCACCATGTAAGCGCGGATCCAGTGGGAGGCGTAGGTCATGAGCCGCACTCTGCGAGCCGGCTCGAACCGGTCGATGCCCACGAGCAGCCCGACCGCGCCCTCGGAGACCAGGTCGTCCTGGTCCACTGGGTAGTGGCGGAAGCCGCGCGCGATCGCCTGGACCCTGGGCATGAATGCGAGCACCAGCTCGTTGCGGGCGGCCATGTCCTCGTGCTCGTGCCACCTGACCAGGAGGTCGTGCTCCTCCTCGGCACCGAGGTCGCGCTTCTTGGAGGGCACGTGGTTCCAACCCGTGTATTTCGTCATCTGCGTCCTGCTGCTTGATGTTCTTGCCATGGCCGTCTTCCTTTCGGGCCGAGGCATAGCGCAAGC
>CAZGVR010000353.1:0-4690 GCA_964528945.1 uncultured Myxococcales bacterium | reverse complement strand
GGTGGGCATCGAGTTCATGGTGGACGCGGACACCGGGAAGGTGCTAACTCACAGGAAGGAGAACATCATGCGTGGACTCAAGGCTCTGCTCGTGACGGCAATCGCGACCGCGGTGTTCCTGGCTGCATACAGCTTCACGGGCCCGGTTTCGGCGACCGTGCAGTTCAAGAAGGACACCGGCAAGGAGTGCAGCTACTGCCATGACGGAGCGCCAAAGGACAAGAAGCTCACGCCCAAGGGCCAGTGCTTCAAGGACAACGGCAACAAGCTCGACAAGTGCGGGGACTAGGAATCTGAACCCTCGCCCGCCACTCAAGCTCCTGATCCCGCTAGCCGTGAGCCTGCTCCTGGCCTTCGCAGCCTCGTGCTCGATGCTCAAGAAGGGAGCCGGCCCAATGCCCATCGTGGCGCAGAACGCGCCCGGCTCGGCGCCGTACGGGTCGTCCGGCTGCGGCGACTGCCACGACACGCTGCTCATTGATTTCGCGAAGACCGTCCACGGCACCCTGGCCCTGGACGAGGAGCCGGGGTCCGAGATCTGCGAGACCTGCCACGGGAACGGCGGGACCCACGTGGACAACTACGATCCGAGCTTCATCTTCGGCAAGGACGAGATCGCGGAGCTCGACGACCGGGAGCGCAGCCAGATCTGCCTCTCGTGCCACAAGGCCATGGCCTCGTCATGGGAGGGCTCGTCGCCGCACAGGGACGGGGACGTCTCGTGCTGGGACTGCCACTCCGACACCCTTCACGGCGAGGCCTCGAAGGTCGCCAAGGACGTCGTTCCGGCATCGATCACGGCCGTTCCGGATCGGGGCGAGTTCTGCTTCCAGTGCCACTGGGAGGTGGAGCAGGAGTTCTCGGGAACGGTCAGGCACCCGCTGAACGAGGGCGGTGTCACCTGCGCGTCCTGCCACGGCCCGCACGGCGAGGCCGGGACCGTGGAGACCGCGATCACGGACGACGAGGTCTGCGCCGGCTGCCACATGGAGCAGACCGGGCCGTTCGTGTTCGAGCACGAGGCGGTCTCCGAGGGCTGCACCAGCTGCCACTCGCCGCACGGGTCGCAGAACGCCAAGCTCCTTGCACAGCCCGGGAGCGGCCTGTGCCTGCAGTGCCACATCGACGCCGGTTTCCCGCTCCTCGGCGGGGCCGACCACTCCTTCAACCTGGGATCCGGAGCGACGTGCTGGCAGTGCCACCTCGAGGTGCACGGCTCCAACGCCTCCGAGATCCTGGCACCGGGGTATTGACGTCATGCGTCCGGCAATCCTCCTCGCCATGGCCCTCGTCGTTCCGGCGGTCTCGTGGGCCGAGGATGCAGCCCCGGCACCAAAGCCCAAGGCATGGACCCTGGACTTCACCGCGCACGGTGGGTACGTACCCACGACCGGTGACGAGGGCAAGCTGCTCGAGGACGAGGGCAACCTGATGAACCACGGGTTCCTCCTCGATTCGCTCCGCTACCACCACGTCCTCGGGAGCGGCCTTGTGCTCGACCTCGCGTCGTCGGTCGTGGTCCCCGCGAGCCCGGAGTGGACCGAGTCCTGGCTCGATCTGAGGCTCAGGAAGCCGGCCCGCTGGGCGATCACGCTCGGGTTCCAGAGGACGGTGAGCTTCTTCGACGACTCGATCGGGTCCCCCGTGGCGTCCGGGCTGTACCCTGAGGCCGATCTCGGCAGGACCCTCTTCAAGTCGTACGACAGGCTGTCCCTCGGCTTCGTGTTCACTCCCTGCACGTGCTCCAGGATCCGGGTGGCCCTGGACTACGCCTGGATCGGAGGGGAGGAGGTCCCCCTGAAGGGCAGCGTCGCATGGGCCGGAGACGGCCCGGTCTTCTCCTACCCCGCGCTCTGGTCCGATGACCGGCACACGGGCGGGATCCTGGTGGACGCGGCATGGCGAAAGGGCGGGCTCGGGATCGCGTTCACGGGCAGCTACAGGTTCGGCCTGATCGACGACAAGCTCACGGCATGGCGGCCGCTGGACGGTTCATCGTTCGACGGGACCGACGTCCTCGGGCGGCACACCTTCATGGAGGTGGCTTCCGCACGCCTGGGCCTGGATCTCGCGCCGATCGACGCGATCCGGATCGGCAGCGCGTACGTGTTCGCCTTCTCGCACAGCAAGCCGGCGTCCGGGGCAGACACGTTCGGCGACGCGTACCGCAACGAGTTCCATGGAAAGGCCGGGGCAGGAGCGTGGGCTCACAGGTTCCCGCTCGGCATCCTCGTGAATCCCGTTGACGGGCTCGCGCTGAGGCTCCACCTCGTGGGCGGGTTTTCGGGAGGCGACGCGGTCAGGCGCATGACGGCGCTCGCCGGGGATCCCGGCACCGCTTTCGCGGCCTTCACGATGAAGTCCGGCTCCCACGCGCGCTTCCTGAACGAGGCCCTCTCCATCAGCGTCGACAAGCCGTCCTGGCTCGACCTCGGCCTCACGCAGAGGCTCGAGATCGAGGGAAACGATCTCTTCAAGGCCATGATCGACACGCTGGACGACGGCATCGCCGAGACGCGAGTGGAGGACATCGCCCTGACGACGATCAGGAACGAGGTCGGGGCCGACCTCGGCTTCAGGATCGTGAGGGGCCTGATCCTCGAGGCAGAGGCGTCGTTCGCCCATACCTGGCAGGACGAGAAGATCGAGGCGCTCGTGGACTGGATGCCCTACGGCGGCGTCAGGGCGTGGAACCTGGAGGCGAAGCTCGAGCTCAAGTACAGGCTCCCGCGGGTCATGACCCTCGTGGTCGGGGGGCGGTTCTTCACCGGGAAGAAGTGGCGCACGGAGGCTTCAGCGGACGGGACCGGGTACGACACCATGGGCTGGACGATCCACGGCGGCGTGACCGCGACGCCGGCCTCGTGGATCGCGCTCCACGCGCTCTACTCCTACACGAGCGGCGACTACGAGCTCTCGCCGGCCCCCCTGCTCGGGGATCTGGTGCCGGTCAGGTACGAGGGCAGGATCCATTCGCTCGCCTCCTGGGTCGGGATCACGCCGCTCGGCTGGCTGGGCTTCGACCTCGGATACCAGCTGTCGCTGGTCGACGGCACCGTTTCCACGGCCGTGCACCGGATGTCTTTCGAGGCACGGTTCAAGGTGCACGGGAGCGTCGAGATCGGCCTGGGCTACCTCGGGCGCATCTACCTGGACGAACAGGTCCAGGACGACGAGTACGGCGCCCACGCGATCCGGGCAGTGATCTCCGGCAGCTTCTAGCGGTGCAGGACGGGCTCAAAGAGCTCGTGGAGTCAGTCACCGGCCGGAGACTGGGCAAGGCGCCCAGGGTGGTCACCGACACCACGCGCTTCATGCAGATCGAGCCGGGCGACGTGATCGAGATCGGCGGCCGCAGCCTCCTCACGCTGGGCGACGCGACCGAGGGCCGGTTCGGGCTCGACGACGAGCCCAAGTTCTGGGTGAAGAGGTGCATCGAGCTCGAGACCGGGGCGAGGAAGATCGTGAAGCTCGTGTTCCACGAGGAGTTCGAGAACCGGATCGGCCCGGTCTCGTTCCGCTGCGTCAGGCGCGAGAAGAAGGAGGCTGCAGTCCTGGACATCGTGCGCGGCCATCCGAACTTCATGCAGGGCATGAACCTCCTCGACGAGAAGGGCAACCTGGTCCGTGTCATAGACATGATCGACGGCGAGAGCCTTTTCGCGAAGATCCAAGGCCTGGCCATGGATCACGAGAAGTACATGGCCGAGGTGTTCCCGGGCCTGCTCCGGCGGGCGAGGGATGCGATCGATGCGCTCTCCATCCTGCACGAGCGCGGTACGTGCCACGGCGACATACGCAACGACCACCTCTTCCTCGAGAACGGCAGCGAGCAGCTCCGGTGGATCGACTTCGACATGGACCAGGACTTCAGCGACTTCGACGTCTGGAGCGTCGGCAACGTCCTGGCCTTCCTGGCCGCGAAGGACGTGATGACCTTCGACGACGCGCGGCGGCTGAACCCCGCCTGCGCCGATACGCTGGCGGACGACGACGCCTCGCTCATATTTCCCAACAGGGTCATGAACCTGAGGAAGGTCTTCCCTTCCGTCCCCCCGGACCTTAATGAGATACTGATGCGCTTCGCGATGGGTCCGAGCCAGGCATACGACACGGTGTCGCAGGTCGTCTCGGACCTGGACCGCGTGATCGCGGGCCTGAAGGCACGTGCCGACCGGGGATCGGAGGTTCGACATGGATGAGAAGGTGAGCGTGCTGGTGGTCGACGACGAGGACGTGGTGCTCGCGAGCGTGGGCAAGGTCCTCAAGAACGACGGCGTGGACATAGTGGCCGTCCAGGACGCGGAGACGGCGCTGCTCGAGCTCAAGCAGGCCAGCTTCGACATCGTGGTCACGGATCTCATGATGCACGGCATGGACGGCCTTGATTTCATCAGGAGCATGAGGAAGCACGGGATCGAGACCCCGGCGGTCATGATCACGGGCTTCGCGACCATCAAGACCGCCCTGGAGGCCCGCCGGCTGGGCGTCATGGAGTTCCTGCCCAAGCCGTTCACCAAGGCCGAGCTCAGGGGGGCCGTGCACAGGGCGCTCAGGCGGAGAACGCTCGCGCCGGATACCGCCCACGAGCGCCCGGACAATCCGGTGTTCCGCCTCATCGAGCACACGTGGGCCTGCATCGCGCCGCACGGGATCGCGATCCTGGGCGTGGACCACGTGATGGCCCACC
>CAZGVR010000352.1:1532-4705 GCA_964528945.1 uncultured Myxococcales bacterium | reverse complement strand
GCGCGCGCCGTGCTCGAGGGACTGGTGGGCAGGAGCGCGGAGTTCGTGCGCACGCCGAAGACGGGCGTGGCCGGGACCGCGCATGCGCCCGCACGCGCGCGGAGCAAGCCGAGGAGCTTCTACTCGCCGGTCAAGAGCCCTGCCACGCTGGTGGAGATCCTGTTCGGGATCTACTTCGCCGCGACGCTCTTCCTCGCGGTCAAGGGAGGCCACTTCAGCGCGATCCCGTTCCTCCTTCTGTTCCTGTTCGGGTACTTCACCGTGGGGTTCGGGTCGATCCTGAGGCGCGCGTAGCGCGCGTGATCGCGCCCACGGCCTGCTCGGCGTCCAGCCGCGGCGAGTGTGCCCCGCACGAGTCGGCCTCGGTGACCTCGCGCCGCTTCGAGACGTAGAATCCGTGCTCGACCAGCACCTCGTGCTTGGGCAGGATGCCCGAATCGAGATCGACGTGGAAGAAGCCCGGGAAGACGTCCGGGTTCGCCTCGATGAACTCGAAGATCGGGCGGTGCCTCTCGCTCAGCCTGAGCCTGCCGTCCTCGCATATCTCGTGCCCCGTTAGCATGTACTCCGGGAAGAGGCCCGGATCGAACTCCAGCCTCGCGCCTTGCTCCATGCACTCCCTGTAGTCGTCGGTCTGCGGCAGCAGGCAGAAGAGCGAGGGCAGTATGCGCGAGCCCACCAGGCGGAACGAGATCATCTGGAAGACGGTCTGGTAGAAGTCCTCCATGGTCTCGAACGGGAAGCCCCAGATGAAGAACGAGTCCACGCGAGGGAAGAGGGTCGTGGCCTCGGCGACGACCGCGGCGGCCTGGTCGATGGTGAAGCCCTTGCGGATTCGCTCGAGGATCCTGTCGGAGCCGGACTCGACCCCGTAGCGGATCTCCACGCAGCCGGCCCTGGCCATGGCCTTCATGGTCGCCGTGTCCGTGAGGTTCACGCGCGCGAAGGCCTTCCACATGACCTTGCGGAGCTTGGCGCGGCCGAGGGCCTCGCAGAACCCGAGCACCTTGTCCTTGGAGGAGACGAAGATCTCGTCCTGGCACAGGAAGAGCTCCACACCGAAGTCGTGGTGCAGGCGGACCATCTCCTCCACGATGTGCTCGGGGCTCCTCATGTGCGGCTTGCGGCCCCAGATCGGTGCGACCGAGCAGAACGTGCAGGCGTAGGGGCAGCCGCGCGAGGTTATCACGTTGTGGCCCGCGTACCTCGAGAAGTCGATCTTCCCGTAGGCGGGCGGTTCGATCGCGTCGAGATCCTCGATGCGTTCGGCGGGCGGCGTGCGCACGACGGCGCCGTCCCTCCGGAACGCGACGCCCGGGACCGACGTGAGGTCGTGGCCGCGGGTGAGCGCCCGCATGAGCGCGACTGCCGAGATCTCGCTCTCGCCGTGAGCGACCACGTCGATCCACGGGAACCGAGCGAGGATCTTCTCCTCGACCGAGAACGGGCCCACGCCGCCCAGCACGATGGTGGTGCCCGGGTTGCGCCGCTTGATCTCCTCGGCCGCGAGGATGGTGAAGGGCAGGAGGTTCGCCATGCAGCTCAGGCCGAGGACCGGCGCTGGGTCCGCGCAGAAGTCCGCGAGGCTCGCTGGCGTGAAGGGCTCGGCGAGCTCGCAGAGCTGGTAGTCGCGGAAGTCCACGCGGAACCCGGCATGTTCGAGGGCCGAGGTCAGGTAGAGCGGGCCGAGCGGCACGTGCGTCTCGCGCTCGATGGAGTCAACGTAGCGCACGACGAGCATGTTGAGGTTGACGAGCGTGATGTCTGCACCGATCACGCGGCGTCCCCGTTGTCCTCCGGGGCGTCTTCCCCGTCGTCTTTCCCGTCGGCGGCGTCTTCATCCTCGGGATCGTCCGTGACGTCGTCCTCGTCCGGCACGTCGGGCTCGTCGCCGTCGGCGGGCATCCAGTCATCGACGACGAGGTCGACGGGAGTCGAGTCGTCCGCGGGCATGTCTTCGGAAGAGGTATCGAATATGTGGGGATCCACCCCCGCGGACTGGCAACCGCCCTCGACCGTGATTGCTGCCGTCCCGGTCGCGAGAGTCACCACGGCGGTTGCCACGGTCCTCATGAAGCGCCTCTTGCCGTGCCTGAGCGGCTCGATCCTGTCGATGCTGGCCGCGAGCCGCTCGGGCGGGATCGCCTCCAGCATGCGAGCCTCGATGGGCGTGAGCGCTATCCGCGAGGCCGCGACCGCCGCCGCCCTGTCCTCGAGCAGCCTGCGCCTGAAGCCCGCGTCGATGGCCGCCTTGTACATCAGCTTCTCGAGGCCGGCAGGGACGTTGATCCTGACCTTGCGCGGCTTCCGCGGTCGTCCACCCACGATCGTGCGGGTCGTGACCTCGGTGCCGTCCTCGACCTCGATCGTACCCTTCTCGGGCTTTCCGGTCTCGTCGTCCTTCTCTGCCACGTTCACCTCCATTCGGCACCACAAGAGCCATCGGTCGAGTCATGGGCGGTTCGCGCATGAGCCCACTCAGGCGGATCCCGGGAATTACTCGTTCCCGTTACGCTTCGGCTTGATCATGCACTCGAACCTCAGGAGTTCTGTCGTTACTGCCAAGTCCGTCCCGGTCCGGGTGCCAGCCAATCTTCTTTCCAGGGCTTCCCTTTCATCGGGCGTGCCCTCGAGGAATCGGATGACTAGGCTGGCATCGAGGAAGAGCCGTGCCATCAGTCGGCATCCCAGGATGACCGCTCCTCCTGCACGCGCCTGTCGATCTCCCTGCCCAAGATCCCGGGGCCGGGATTCCGCGGGATGTCGAGGAGGTGTCGTCGTCTCGCTGCGGCCTGCCTGGAGCCGATCCGTCTGATGATCTCCTGTCGTTCGGTCTCGTCGAGGCTCAGGAGAAGGCGTTCGAGGGCTTCAACGATTCGATCGTTCACGACCGTCACCTCCGAGCCGAGGATACTTCATCTGTATGCCATCCATCAACAACGGAGGCCGACCCGTTCCCATGCGGAGAGCATGAATATGCCGCCACCATGATCTGCTGCATTCCGGGCGTTCCGGCTGTCAGACGATGCCAGGGATGAACCAGCCACCGTAGCAGGGCGGCTGCAGGCAGGCCGCGGCCTCGTGGCCGGTCGCCGTGGAGAGTACCACGACGGCGATCATTGCGGCCGCCCGGGGCTGAATGGAGATCATTGTACGGCAGATTGCTCGGATTT
>CAZGVR010000352.1:0-1522 GCA_964528945.1 uncultured Myxococcales bacterium | reverse complement strand
CCTGTCACCGGTGATGAGGCGGACTCCGAGATCGAGGGCCAGGGCCACGAACTCGCAGTCGTACGCCGTGGCACCGCTACGGGCCGCGAGCCTCAGCACCTCGGGCGAGCCGACCTCGACCTGCCTGCCCGCGAAATAGGCCTCCGCGAGGAGAATGGCCTCGACGCCTGCATCCAGCGAGATCTCGCCTGCCTTGATGTAGCCGGCCACGACGTTTCGAAGCTCCGATCTCAGCAGCGGCGGACAGCGCCACTCGTCGTCCGATTGCATCACTCGCCTGGCATCCGCCTGCAACGGTCCGGGCAGCCAGAAGTAGGCGACGACGTTCGTGTCCACGACGATCATGGGAGGCCCTTGCGCTTGAACGCGGCCACCAGGCGGTGATCGAGATCCTTTCCGATGGCCGCTTCCAGCCTCTTCGAGAGGTCGATCCACCCCTGTGCGCCGTGCCCGCGGCCGGGCACGACCACGGCCTCCAGGCAGGAGAGGATCTCCTGCTGGAGGCTCCTCCTGTTGATGCGTGCCCGCTCCTTCAACCTGCCGTGCACGTCGCGCGGGACGTCCTTGATAGTGATGCTGGCCATCGGGGCTCCTGGATTGTGATATGCAACCATTATACAACCTCCTTTGTGCGACGTCATGCTGTCGCGGTGCACTGCTCGAGCCTGGTATTCGTCCCGCGGCCGGATTCCGTTCACTGGTTTGCGGCGTTTGGGTTTTGCAGGGTCTCGGATCCCCTCCTGCCATTAACAGATCAGGACGTGTACAATGCTGGCGATGGAGGCGATCGCCGCAGCTCAGGGGATCCTTCCCTGGTGGGTCATCTGGGGGCCGGTCCTGTTCGTGGCGGCAGCGTCCCTCCTTTTCGGGCTCCTCGTCACGTCCGCGGCGGTGGCGGTGGCCTCGCTCCCCCTCGGTCCATGGGCCGCTGACGCGTGGACGAAGAGGGCCCGCTCCGCGGCCCCGCTCAGGCTCGTCCTCACGATCGCGCCGGTCGCGATCGGGTTCGTGGCTGACGCCGCGTCCTTCCTGCTGGCGCCCGCCCTGTGCCCCGTGCCTCCGGGGGTGCTCGCGGTCGTGGGCCTCGTGTCCGCCTTCGCGGCAGCGCTCCTCGTCCAGCAGGCCGTGACCAGGAGGCTCGCGGATCCCAGGCCGACATGGGCCCGGACGATCGCCGGGCTCGCGTCCGTCGCCGTGATCCTCTATGGCGGCGTGATCTGGGTCACGGCCATGGGGTTCGCGCTGCCCGGGACCATGAACACGAAGGCAGTCGTCGTGCTGATCGTCGGAACCCTCGTCCTCGTGGCAGGCGAGATGGGAGGGACCATCTCGCTCGCGGGCCTGATCGGCCTCACACGGCCGGCCCCGGAGCGGCTCGTCGCGGCAATCGAGAAGGCCTCGTCGGGAACGGGCGTCCGGCCCAGCATGGTGCGCGTCGCGAGCTGGACCGGGGCGAACGCGCTCGCCCTCCCGTTCCCAAAAGCGCTGATCTTCACGTCCGGGGCGCTCGACATCCTCGACG
>CAZGVR010000351.1:0-4707 GCA_964528945.1 uncultured Myxococcales bacterium | reverse complement strand
CAGGTAGGGGACGAGAGCAGCCTCGGACGTCGGGCTTATGACCGCCGGTCTCACCATGTCGAGATCCTGCGCCATGGAGTGAAGCAGCTCGCGGTGCCAGGCGTCGCCCGAGTGGACCGTGCCGTTCATGCCGGGCGAGACGTGCTCGAAGACGTTCTCGATCCCGGTGTAGTAGTCCTGGAGCAGGCCCCCCACTCCGTGCACGACGACGGTGCCCGGATGGTCTTTTCCATACGTCGCCAGCGCATCCACGAGCAACGTCACGACTCGATCGACGGAAGCGACCTCCTCCCGTATGGAGGCGGCCACCCGGGCCGCAGCCTCCACCTTTGCGTCTCTCTCATCCATGAAGGATCTTGCCGGTTCGCTCGATCTTCATCCGGGTATCCTCGAATGCGTCCTCGATCGGGACGAGGTCGACGCGGATCGGCGAGGCGATGTCGTCCAGGTCGGCCCCGGCCCGGTAGATCTCCATGCCCTCGATGCCCTCCACTGCCAGGTCTATGTCGGATCGCTGGCCGAACCAGCCCTCGGCGAGGGAGCCGAAGAGAACCACTCGCCTTGCACCGTACTTGCCCACCAGGCACTCCACGAGCAACGGTAGCATCTCACGTGCGCGGCGCTCCCGCTCGCGCCCGGCCTCCTCGGCGCGCCTGATCTCCTCTTCCCAGCCCAAGAGGTATCGATCGAGATTGTCCCGCTCCATGTCGTGCCGATTCAGTATGGCCCCTGTGTCCGAGCCGGTCAAGGCGACTCGACCGGGGAGGCTCCAGCCGCCGACCGACAATCGGATTGCACGTTCGGCAACATTGTTGCCAGTCATGAACGGAACGTCTACCGTGGAGCAATAACCAGGGGAGGAAACGCAAGGATCCGGGGGTTGCTTCCTCGGAACGGGAGTTGCGTACAAGGTCGCGAATGTCGTTTGATTAGATGACTCGGAATTCGAATGCAATTCACGACTGCCGCCTTTTCGTGACGGCTGTCTGCGTAGTTGCCACCTCGTGCGCCCCGGGCGGCGCCGCGCCGTGCATCGACGACCCCAGGGACGACGACGGGGATGGCTTCCTCGCGCTGGTCTGGACCGGGGACGGGTGCCTGCCCTGCGACTGCGACGACACCCGCCCCGAGGTGCATCCCGGCGCTCCCGAGGCGTGCGACAGGCTGGACGACGATTGCGACGGGGCAATCGACGAGATGGACTCGCGAATCGACGACATTATAGTGAGTTGCGAGGTCGCGGGCTCGCTCGACTACCCCGAGATCGTCTGGACCGGCCACGGCTTAGGGGTGGCCTGGACAGATGACGGCACTGGGATCGAGGAAATCCTCTTCGCGCGGCTGGACCCGACCGGCACGCCGGTCGGCGCCCCCTCCCGCGTTGGCGAGCCACCACACGCTTCCTCGTCCCCTTCCCTCGCATGGTCGGGCAGCGAGTTCGGCCTCGCATGGTCCGACTCGATCGGTGGCAGATCCACAATCATGTTCCGGCGAATCTCCGCGGACGGCGCCGCCATGGGATTGAACGTCCTGAGGATGCCCTACACCGGATCGACGTCACCCTCGCTCGCCTGGACGGGCAGCGAGTACGGGCTCGCGTGGATGGAGGGAGGCTCCGCTGCACGGACGCTCCTCTTCGGCCGGATCGCGTGGGACGGATCCCCCATCGGATCGGATCGGGCGGTTTCCGATGTCGCGCCCGTGCCCGGTTGGTCCGACCACGACAGGGCATCGCTAGCCTGGACCGGCAGCGTCCTGTGGCTGTCGTGGAGCGGCGACACCGACGGAGACTCGAAGGGCGAGATCCGCTTCGTCGACATCGCCCCTGACGGATCCTACACGGGATCCGTGCGAGGGATGGCCGACGCGGCCTTGAACATGAGAGGGCCCTCCATCGCATGGACCGGCAGCGCGCTCGGCGTGGCATGGCAGGCCAGCCCGGACGACGGCTACAGCGCGGGCGAGTTCTTCGCCCTGATGGCAGTGGACGGGACGCGCATGTCCTCGGACATCCTGCTGGGTGGAGGCGGGTACTGCGGCATCGGGCCTTTCCTGACCTGGTCCGGCAGCGAGTTCGGCCTAGGGTGGGAAGGACCGTGCACGGGCTGGCGCTACAGGAGCGGGCTCGCGTTCGTGTCGGGCAGCGGCGTGGAACGGGTCGGGCGCCTGGAGCTCGCGAGCCCCGACGGCGGCATGTCGTGGAGCCCTTCCATCGCATGGACCGGGAGCGTGTACGGCATCTTCTGGAGGCTGGCGACCGGGTCGATGGGCGGCGACTGCCTCCACTTCAACCTCTACTCGGAATGCCCGGTGCCGCCGTGAGGACGATCGAACCTGCTTTCGCCGCTGTCGGTGTCGTTCTTCAATTCGCGGCAGGCTGCAGGGGAACCGACCGGGCCGCCGATCTGCCGGTCGGCGATTTCTGCGCCTCCCAGGTGGAGATCATCTGCGCGGCGCGCGAATCCTGCGGCTGCTTCGAGGGAGAGGAGGAGCGGGCGGCCTGCGAGGTGGAGACCATGGGCTCTTGCCTCTATTACCTCGAACAGATCCTCGGCGGCGGCAGGATCGTCTACGACCAGTCCGCGGGCGAGGCCTGCATCGACGGCATCCGCAAGAGCGCCGAGGGCTGCGGGCAATACCGCTCGTGGGTCGGGCTGTTCTAATCCTTCGAGGATTGCGAGCCAGTGTTCGAAGGAACCGTCCCTCGTGGCGAAGCGTGCGGCTCGGACCTGGAGTGCCAGTCGGGATCCTCGTGCATCGAAGGCACGTGTGCGTGGACGCCGGAGGCCGGCGATCCTTGCCCGCCCGATTGGGACTGTCGAGGCGATCTCTACTGCGCGGATGGGCTCTGCGCGGTGCCCGCCTCGCGCGGCGAAGCGTGCGATTGGCCGCTCCGGTGTGCGGACAGCTTGTACTGCGACGATCTCACGCACGAGTGCGCGGTCCCCGTCGGGGATGGCGGATCGTGCGCATCCGATGCGTTCTCATGCGAGGATCTGCTGTTTTGCGACGACGCCTCGACCTGCGTCGGAGCGCTGCCCGTCGGATCACCGTGCCGGGACGGCCCCATGTGCCTCTCGGGGCGATGCGACAGCGAAGGCGTCTGCGCGTCCAACTTCGAGTCGTTCTGCGGCCGATAGTCTCCGGCCCTACCTCCTCCCCTCGAGGAACTCGGCGAACCTGTACAGCGGGATCCCCTCGCTCGCGTCCTCGAACAGCGCATGGAACGACCTGATGCGCGTCTCGACGCCCATGAGGACATCGACGACCGCCGGATCGAAGTGGGTTCCGGCGCCCTCCCGCAGGATCCCGAGCGCCGTGTCCATGGGGTAGGCGCTCTTGTACACGCGCCTCGTGGTCAGCGCGTCGAGCACGTCCACCACGGCCACGATGCGGGCGGGCATGGGTATGGATTCCCCGACTAGGCCGTTCGGGTATCCGCTTCCGTCCCACTTCTCGTGGTGGCAGAGCGCGACCTCGGCCGCGGCCTCGACCTCCGCGTGGCTGGATCCCTGCAGGATCCCGTGGCCGGCAGCCGCGTGCATCTTCATGATCTCCCACTCGTCGGGATCGAGCTTGCCGGGCTTGAGGACGATCCTGTCGGGGACGATGAGCTTGCCGATGTCGTGGAGCGCGGCGGCAGTGGCGAGACGCTCGCGGTCCTGGGCGTCCAGGCCCATGGCCCTGGCCAGTTCGAGTGCGTACGCGGTCAGCCTGTAGACGTGGAGCCCGGTGGCATCCTCGCGCGACTCGACGTACGTGCATATGCGCATGATCACGTCCATGTGCGGCTGTATCCTCAAGACCCCCTGCAGGGCCTGGGCGAACCGGTCCCTGAGCGTCGTGTCCTGCTGGTCCTCCATCAGGCCTCCTTGGTCACGGGCAGGGTCACGACGAAGGTCGTGCCCTTGCCCTTCTCGGAGAAGCACTCGACGTTGCCGCCGTGCCTCTCGACTATGTGGCGGGTGAGCGGCAGCCCGAGCCCGGTGCCGCCCGCACGGGTCGTATAGAAGGGCTCGAACAGCCGCTCCATCTCGTCCGGGGCCATGCCGCGTCCGTCGTCCAGGACGCTCAGGCGCACGACGTCCCCGTCCTCCACGATGCGGATCTCCACCTTGCCGCCGCGGCCCTCCTCCATGGCCTCCCCTGCGTTGCGCACGAGGTTCATGAGCACCTGCCTGATCTGGTCAGGATCGATCTGGATGGTCGGGCCGGGGCTGCCGTGGGGGACCACCAAGCTGACCGCCTGCTTCTCCAGGCTGGGCCCCATGAACTCGGAGAGCTTGCGGACCAGATCCCCGATCTGCACCGGCACGGGTTCCGGACTGGGCAGGCGGCCGAGCTCCAGGTACTGGCGCGTGATGCCCGTGAGCCGGTCGACCTCCTCGCCCACGCGTCCGGCGAGCGCCAGGACCTCGGAGCGCGCCGGCGACTCGGGCAGGGTGCGGGCCTCGTCCGCGATCATCTCCGCGTTCAGGCCCACGGAGCTCAAGGGGTTCCTCACCTCGTGCGCGATGTGCGAGGCCATCTTGCCGATGGCGGCCAGCCTCTCGGCGTGCCTGAGCCGCGCGTCGCGCTCCTTGAGGGCGGCGGCCATCTGGTTGAGCTCGGCCGCGTACCTGCCGATCTCGTCCAGCCGGCGGATGCGGATCCTGTGATCCAGGTCGCCGCGCCCGATTGCCTCGGCACCACGGCTGAGGTCGACGA
>CAZGVR010000350.1:0-4708 GCA_964528945.1 uncultured Myxococcales bacterium | reverse complement strand
GCCTCGTTCAGCGTACGGCTCAACACGCTGCCGCTTGCCGGCGTGACCGTCGCCGAACGGCCGGCTGCATGCGGCCAACCTGGACGCCAGTTCCGGACCTGCCATGGCCCGTTCGAGCGCCTTTGCTATCCCACCCCTGTCGTGGCCGACGTGAATAACGTTCTGCGCGTGAAGCCGGCCCTCCTGCCGGCGGCCCACGTTTATCGCCGGGATACCGAAATAGGGGGTCTCTATCAGGCCCGCCGAGCTATTGCCTACTAGGACCGTGGCGATGTCCAGCAGGCCCCAGAACAGCCCAGCGTCCAGGTTGACCCGGACTCTGCACTGTGGAGGCTTGGCGAGTTCCTCTATCGCCTTGACGATGCCGCCGTACCCCGGATCCGAGCATGGATGGATGACCACTGTCTGGTGTCCGGTCGCCACGACCGGCACCAGTGTCTCGACCATCTGGTAGTACGAGTCGTCCGGCGCAGTCGTCTCCGAGTGCTGCAATACTACTATTATGGGCTTCCGGGGATCCACACTGAGAGCGGACTCGACCTCGTCCGGCCCGGCGAAGTCGCCGGCAACTATGAGATCGATGTGATTGTCGCCTACCACGTGGATTCGCCATGGCTCTTCTCCCAGCCGGCGGATCCGCTCTGCGCTCTGCTCGGTGGCAGGGAAGTGGGCGTGCGACAACTTGGTGACCGCGTGCCGGGTTTGCTCGTCCGTGGAACCCGATACGTCGCCTCCCTGCAGATGAGCGATCGGGATCCCGAGCGTCGTCGCGGCTACCGCAGTTACCAGTACCTCGCCCCTGTCCCCGTAGAGAAGGCAGATGTCCGGACGGAGCCGCTCCAGCTCGACGACCATCCCCGAAAGACACCTGCCGAGAGCGGCCGCCCTGGCGGCACGGGAATCCCCGTCCTGCGCCATATCCACTGCCGCTGCTACCTGGAATTCCCTTCGCACTTCTTCGATCGTGTTTCCGAATCGACTGCTCACGTGCTGGTCGGTGACGACCAACTGGAGCTCCACTTCCGGGTCATCCCGCAGGAGCCGGAGCATCGGGATCATTGCACCGAAGCCGCCCCGCTTGCCTGTCAGAACGAGCACTTTTTTACGAGGTGCGATGACTCTCAACCTACGTTACGTATTGTCCACTCGGTTGTCGTGACAGTCGTCGGTCGAGGAGGTGCCCGAGGACGGACCTCATCCTGTCCACGGAACTTGAGCGCCCCCCCAGGTACCTCGAGACCATGGTCGCCCGCTCCGCCTTTCTGACGGAAGGGTCAGCGAGGGCTCCCCTGATCGCAGCTACCATCTCGTCGCGGCTCCGGCTCAGGTCGGTACCACCGATCCCGTGCAAGGGCTTCTGGTGCGAGAACTCGTACACCTTTGCAATCGAGTCCTCGTATGCCAAGCCCTCGTCGCCGTCGTACGCTATGCAGACTATGGGGACATCGAGGAGCGCGGCGTCCAGTATCACGGTCGATCCCGCGGTAACCATGACCGAGCTGGCAGCTATCGTGGCGGCGAGCACATCGAGCTCGTCTGGGCGCGGCACCTGCGTGGACAGGACTCCCTTCCTCTCGGGTCCCGGCCAGACCGCGACCCCTCCGATGTTGCGGAAGTCGTCGTAGGCATCGTCGGGGTCGTGGGGGTGCGCTCTTATCAAGGCCTGCACATCGGACCCGAGAAGCCCTCTCCTCATGCTGTCGACCACGTGCTTGAACACCTGTCCCTGCGCTCGAAAGTAATTCGAATTGCAGCTAGCGAGCAGGATCACCTTCTTTGCCGGGTCGAGGCCCAGTCCTGCCAGGAATCGTTCACGCTGAAAGAGCGGCGGGCGCGGCCGGCCGTACACGTCGAAACGAGGGAACCCCACGGCGTGCACCCTGTCCTCGGTGTAGTCCGGGTACATCCCCAGGACTTCGGACCTCATCAGATCGTTCCACACCATCACCTGATCGAAGCCGCGGTGGATGATCCCCTTGGTGGTCAGGTTGTCCCAGCTGAGCACGAGGGTTGCGATCGGGATCCCACGTCGCTTGGCCTCGAAGTATATTGGGTCCTCATTCCTCTTCGTGGGATCGGTCGTGAGAACTGCATCTATCCGCCGCCTTTCGAAGACGGTGCTGTAGAGGTCCGCCGGGATGGATCGCTCGCGCAACCTGAGTAGCGCGGCGTCGAGCGGATCTGCCAGCGGGGATTTCGCGACCAGACGCACGGCCCTGCTAGCTCGGTTCAGCCAGGGGCTGCGGACCTTGCCCACGCTGCGGCTGTTCTTGCGCCGCTGAGTAATCCGCTCGGTTTCCACGTCGTGGCGCTCGTAGAGGAGGCTCTTTTGAAGCTTGCAGGCGATGTCGAACGTCCTGCCAGGGTCGAATGCGAGGAAGGGGAGAAAACTGACTCGGGCCAGGCCTAGGTCCTGCGACAGCTTCCGGGTGCCCTGGAGAAGGTCGCCCGGCACCCAGCCGACGACGTCGAAGTCCTTCGATATCCCGTCCAGGGCCCCCGACAGCAGGTAGTCCTTGATCGACCACATGCTGTCCAGGGTGATTGCGAGGGTGGGCTTCAGGGGTATTCTCAGGCCGCTGTCGAGCAGGAGCAGCCGCCGCCCGTGGCCTCGAACTGGACTGAGGCGTCTACAGCGTCAGGGGGGTAGGAATCCTGCGTATCCGAGTCGAGGTCGTCGTCAGGCTCGATCTCGGGCTCCGGCTCCGGAGGCATGCTCACGGTGACGCCATCGCTCATGGCCTCAACGGAGGAGCCGGCCGCACCGATGGCACGGACTGCGAAGTAGTACCGCCCGCCGTGCACCAGCGGCAGCCCGCTGGCCGTCACGGAGGTCGAGGTGCCGGAGGAGATGAAAGGCGGATCGGTCATGAAGACCCCGGTTGACGTTACGACGGCGAACTCGTACTCGAGCGAATCAGTGACTGGAGACCATGCAGCGTACAAGGTATCACGGGTGACGATGGAGTCGACGTCGGAATCCGTGATGCCAGACGGGGGATCGGTGTCGTACACGAAGGACGGCGATGGGAAGCGACGCTGGTCGATGCAGTAGAGGTATCCATCGGCCACGGTCACGATCAGTTCGTCATCGTCGTCCGCGTCCGTGTCCGTGTACACGACCTCGCCGACAGGGTACTGGAAGTCGATGGACCAAAAGAGACTGGCCGAGCAAGGGTCCATGGCGTAGAGGAAGCCGTCGGTCGATCCCAGGAGCATGGCCGGGTCGCCCGCGCCGGAGAGGTCGGAGATGGTGGTGACGTTGCCGAGCTGGCCAGGCACCTTTCCGTCGGCTATCGCATCGGCCACCGTCGGGTACGCCTCGCCGCCGGCAAGAATCAGGGAACCGGCAAGGGCACCTGTACCGGCGCCAAAGAACCGCAGCTCCGGGGAATCGCTAAGCGGCATGCCGAGGACGACGCCCGACGGGCAGGAAGCGAGTCCACCAAGGATCCGGTAGGAGCTCCCGGCCGCAGGGTCGTGCCAGACCTCGGTCAGATCCGCATCCAGGACCATGGGTCCATTGCCTGATCCCAGGACCACTATCTCCGGCACTGTGTCAGAGTCGACATCGAAGATGGATGGCATGGAGCAGTACCCTGCGAAGACGCTGCGTACGAACCCCCCGTCGACACCGTCCAGCTCCGTGATTCCGTCGCTGATGCAGAGGACGGGATCGGGGATCGAATCGCCGGTGACATCCAGTAGGGAGTTGCCCCTGTAGCCTGCCCCGGCCACGATGTCGGAGTACGGTGCCGTCCAGAGATCCGTTCCAGTGCTCCCGTCGAGCAAGGACACCAGTGCCTCGCCCGTCCCTCGGTCGTCCAGGCTGTAGAGGAGGTCGCCGATCCCGTCCCCGGTGAAGTCCGATGCGAGGACGTCCAGGTCCAGCACCTGGCTCTCGCCACCGACCGGGACCTGCAACAGGACATCAGAGCCGTTCGAGGCGAGAATCCTCACTACGCTTGCTCCGGACACCTTTTCGGTCGTGATAATCTCCTTGCGTCCGTCGCCATCGATGTCCGCTATTGCAGGGTTGCTCTCCCGGGATCTGTCCCACAACCTGGCAGGTGGAGCTGCCATCGAGGCCGACGTCGGGTCCAGGCCCAGCAGGTGCCCCCGCGAATCCGGGACCAACAGCGTTGTCGATCCCGTGTCTTCCATGTCGGCCGCTACCGGGACACCGCCTATGCCGCCAGAGCCCGAGTAGAATCCGCAGATCCTGAGTCCCGTGAATACGGACGATGGCTCGTTGACCCCGAACAGCTCCTCGTCGAGGACAACGTCGTAACCGTCGGTCCTTGACAGGATCAGCTCCGGACCGGTCCCGACTATCGCGCTGGAAGGAAGGATCGCCGCTGCCCCTCGATCGGGGCCAACGGAGTAGGCGTCGAGCATCGAGGGCGAGGACGTGGACGCCGACCAGGACTGGATCTGAGCCACCTCGTCCGCTTCGGTCCTGAGGGTTAGAAGCAGCTCCTCCGGCGCCGCTCCGTCCAGATCCGCGGCAAGAATGGAATCCGTGAATGATTGGACCGAAGAGGCGACCCTGTCAGTGAGATGGACGGGACGGAGCCTGGACGGGAGGATCCACTCGAGCGTGAGGGTCGCGCCATCAAGACCATAGCAGGAGATGCTGGTGGGGGGATCCTCGCCATCGTCGACGAGGACCTCCCGCTGTCCGTCCCCGCCCAGGTCCGCGGCCCCG
>CAZGVR010000349.1:1984-4712 GCA_964528945.1 uncultured Myxococcales bacterium | reverse complement strand
AGACGCCATGACCGCCGCCTACGACCTGGACAGGACGTCCGTTCCGGACGACGTCTACGAGATGGATGGGTTCGAGGTCTTCTCGAACGCCATGGGCGGGAGGGCGAGCATGGGCGGCAAGCAGATGATGGGACGGATCGTGGGCGTGCACTACGGCGACCTCCTGGTCATCGGCGTAATAGCGCTGAGCGCGGACCCGTCCGTCATCGACGGCCACGGCGCCGAGGTCGAGGCCATGCTGGCCTCCACGGGCTTCCACATCGTGAAGGGGGAGATGACGGCCGGCGTGGTTGGATCGTGGAAGGACGCGGGCGGGCAGTCCTGGACGTTCGCGAAGGACGGCTCGTGGGCGCGCGGACCCGAGACGGGCAGGTGGATCGTGCTCGGATCCACGCTGGTCATGGCCGCGGACCCGGACGGGCAGGGCGCCATAGAGGCCTACCCCGTGCGCGCCGAGGGCGACTCCATCGTGATCGGGGACGCCCTGCTGTCCGTGGACTAGCTCTCCCTGGCCCATCCCTCGGCGGCAGTGCAAGCTCAGAACACGAGCTGGTATCGTGTGGCCGGCCCCCGGCCGTACCGCTGGAGCAGGCCAGACTCGACGAGAGACCCCAGCACGCGCGACACGGTCCTTCCGGGCAGCCGGGTGCTCTCCCTGATCTGCGACGGAGTGAGCCGCTCCTCGGGCATGTCCCTGAAGCACCGGAGAACCGCTCCGGCCGAGGCTGGCAGGCCGCGGATCGCGTCCACGCGGCGCCTGTAGAACGCTATGGCATCCAGGGCGTCGTCCATGGCCCGCAGCATGAACGAGAGGAACGGCTCGATCCCGTACTTCCCCGGATCGGGATGGAACCTGCCGCCCGAGACCCGTGCGAGCACGGCGTAGTACTCGGTCCTGTTCCGCTCGATGAACCTGTCGACCGCGAGGTATGGCGCCACGCGCGGGAGCGCCGGATCGGCGCACTGCATGAGCGAGAGCAGGAACAGGGCCCTTCCCATCCTGCCGTTGCCGTCCTGGAACGGGTGGCAGGCCAGGAAGCGGAAGACCGTCTCGCACGCCACGGCGATCGGCCACGGGTGCGCGCGCAGGGTCGCGTTGTACCAGTCGAGCAGGCTCGCGACCGCTGCCTCGGTCATGGGCCCCGGATCGCTGGTGCGCAGCACGCTGCGCTCCCTTCCGGTCGCGAGATCACGCTCGACAACCGATTCGGCGCGATCTTGTAGCGTCCCCTGTGGTGCGCGGCAGCGGGGTGGTGGCCGAGGAGCACCTGGTGCAGGCCGCCGAGGGCCGCATGCGTCAACGGGAACAGGTCCGTGGCCTGCGAGTAGACGATGGCCATCATCTCCCTGCAGCCCGCGACCTCCTCCAGGCTCCGCTCCCGATCCGTGGAGAGCTTGGCCTCGATCCTGGGCCGCATGGCAGCAAAGGCCGTGGGCCGCCCGTCCGTGGCGAGCACCGTGTCCATCCAGTCGATCTGCGCGTCCGTCAGCACCGCGTTCTCGATCCGGGTGGATGCCCCTATGGTGCTGATGCGGGCCTGCCTGTGGATCGCCTCGAGGGTTTCCTGGTCGAGTGTGCCGAGCAGATCCGCAGTCCGCGCGGTCTTCAGGTCCACGGCCTTGAGCCGTGCGATGGTCCTGTCGTCGATCGGGTGGGTGAGCGGCATGGCGATCCCGAGTATAGGCGATCACGCCAGATCGCGCCACATCCGACCTATATTTGTGGCGCGATATGGCGCGATTGCCTGGAGGACAACTGGCGGCCAAGCGAGGCGAAGCGATGACCAAGCCAGGGCTAGGAGAGGCGGCGGACCAGCCCGCCGTCGATGCTGATCGCGGCGCCGTTCACGTAGGCCGCGAGCGGAGAGGCCAGGTACGCGACCAGGTTGCCCAGCTCCTCGGGCCTGCCCATCCTGCGGGACGGGATGGTTGCGGCCCATGCCGCGAGCGCCTCGTCCTCGGTGGTCCCGGCCTTCAGCGCGCGGGCCTTCACTAGCTGCCTGACCCTGTCCGTGAGGAAAAGGCCTGGGCACACGGCCACCACTCCGACGCCTTTGCCTGCGACCTCGCGGCCGAGCGCGCGGGTCCAGCCGAGCACGGCCGGCCGCGAGGCATTGGACAGGATGAGGTCGTCCATCGCCTCCAGCCCTGCGATGGACACGAGGTTCACGATCCTGCCCCACCCGCGCTCGATCATGGAAGGCAGCACGAGCCGCGAGAGGTGGACCGCGCTCACGAGGTTCAACTCGATCGCGGACCGCCAGGCTGCGATGTCGTGCGCCTCGAACGGGCCCGCGGGCGGGCCGCCAGCGTTGTTCACCAGGATGTCGACCGGCCCGAGAGCGGCCGCGACCTGGGACGCGAGCCGGATCCTGTCCTCCTCGCGGGACACGTCCGCCACGACGGGCAGCGCGCCCATGGCCGAGGCGGCCTCCTCGAGCGCGGCGCGGCCGCGCGCGGCGATGGCCACGTGGGCGCCCTCGCGCGAGAGCGCCTCGGCCGCGGCTCGGCCCAGGCCCTTGCTCGCGGCGCATACCAGGGCGACCTTGTCACGTATGCCTAGATCCATGGTTCGACTCCCCGCGGCCGGGATGGCGACCGCGAGGAGACTGTAGCGCCGAAGGGGATGGGAGTGAAGACTTGCATCACGGATGGCTTGTCACCAAATTAATTGTGTATTATTTGTTACTTCTATTCGTTTTTCGCTAATGTTTACAAGGATATTGCC
>CAZGVR010000349.1:0-1974 GCA_964528945.1 uncultured Myxococcales bacterium | reverse complement strand
TAATAATACTGCGAGTATTACTAACGCACAAGCAGAGATTAGGATTATAGCTCTTGTATTCGACACGACGAGTAGGTTTTCTTGAGGCCCTGGAGCGATTGATTATTGCAATAAGGTTCCAGCATCTCTAATAGGCGAGATCGAGCAAGTCATATCTGATTGCATCCTGGCATTGCCATAGACAGTCATCGTTGGATAGGCCAAGCGATGCTCCGCATGCATTATTAAAGTAATCCTGTTGTGCTTGCCGTCTCGGGTTGGGATTTAGTACTTCTCGCCCTTCAGAAAATGCCAGAGACCAGGAAAAGCCGAGTTCTTGAGTCATAAGACATGTTACAAGGCAGTGTTGATATGCATCCCCTTCAGGGCCTCCCCCTACTGGTAATTCGTTGGAATCGGCTTTCTTCCGAACGTAATCACCTATTTGCAAGCCTTTCATATAATTCCATCCAAGTAGATATGGGGAAAGGGCGGAGGGTGCAACTGGAATTGGATATGTGCCAGAATAATCTATGATGTTAACAGGATCGTTGCTGCTGTAGCTATATGGATTCGGTTCTAATTCTATCGTAATCGAAACTTGGTGCTCTTTTGATATCCACCTGCCGGTGTATGCTTGATAGCCCCTCGTACTGTACCATATAAGCCCAGCGTCATCATCAGTGATACCTGACACGAAGCCAAGAGGTAATAGATCTCTGTTATGGCAATCTAGTATCTCTCCGAATTCACCGTACGATACCTTGAGAGCAATAGAGCCATCACTGGAACTGACAGCGAGGACAGGACTGCCTGTTTGGTCACTTATAACCCTATATATTCGCCAAGTAGTTCCATCCTCTTTTCGTGATATCAATACATCGGGAGTATGATATCGTGTCGCAAATGTATAATAATTAACGACATCGCCTTCCCCATCTGTCTCGGCAAGTAGTGTCAAGCGGTCTCTGTACATAATACCTTGAACAAGGAAGCCATCGACCTTCTTGCCGACACGGCGGCCCTGGCCGTCGATGACGTAGTCGATGCGTTTACCGTCGGGAAGGCTGACGCCGATCAGGTTACCGAGTGCATCCCAATCGTAGGTCGTCGTACCTTCCGGGTCCGCCTTGGAGGTCGTCTCGCCGTTTGCGTTGTACTCGAACATTGCGTCGCCGTACGAGAGCATTCGATCCTGTGCGTCGTAAGTGCCTTCGATCCTCTCCGCCGAGGGAGAGCCAGGCATCTTCACGTGGGCAGTACGATTGCCGTTCGCGTCGTACTCGTAATGCGAGGTGTAGTAGCCGTCCTTCCAAACGTCCGCGAGGCGGCCTGCAACGTCGTATCCGTAGACCCAAGACGTCGTGACTCCCTCGACCGTCTCGGACTTGGTCACGATGCGGCCGATCGCGTCCCGCGTGTACTCCGCATGGTAGATGGAGCCGGAAGGCCCGACCGCGTCGCTCGTCGCAAGCTCCCCGAACGCGGTGTACGTCTGGGTCGTGGTGATGCTGCCCAGGGTCGTGCTCCGGACTAACCCGTTCAGCGGATCGCGAACGATGGACATGTCGCCTGCGGACGTCAGCAGTCCGTCGTCGTCGTACCCGAACGCGACTGTCTGCCCGCCAACCGTGGTCGAGGTCATACGCAGGTCGTTGTCGAAAGTCCGGCTGACCGTGCCGCTCACCTCACCGGACCAGGTCACCTCGTCCACGAGGAACCCATCGTACGAATAGGAGACAGTCTCTTCGGCCGTGGCAATGCTACCGAGACGCCCGTTCGTCGGATCGTACGATAGGTCGATGGTGCCCGAGGGCATGGTGATGTAGTCCAGCTTGCCGCTAGTAGCGTGGTACACGAGATCGACTGTCTGCCCGTCAGGCCGCGTCACGAGATCCAGCCGCTTGTCCGAGTCGTACTCGTAGGCCGTGACGTCGGGATCGAAGCTGGCGAAAGGCGGGTCATAGATAGTCTGGAGGTCCACCTCCGAGTACC
>CAZGVR010000348.1:1306-4719 GCA_964528945.1 uncultured Myxococcales bacterium | reverse complement strand
GTGGTGGGAAGTCGGCGGAGTCGACGTAGTCGGCGAGGGCGGAGTCGGAGGCCTCGACGTGGCGGAAGGCCTTGCGGGCCAGGGCGAACCGGGTCTCGAGGTCCAGGGAGCCACCGGTCTCGCGGAGCCGGGCAAGGATCGCCGGGTAGTCGTCCGGATCCACGACCGGTGCCACGCGGAGGTAGTTCTTGCCTGCGGCACGTATCATGCAAGGGCCGCCGATGTCGATGTTGGCCCGCGCCTCCTCGATGGTGCAGCCACGCGCGACGGTCCTCTCGAACGGGTACAGGTTGCAAACGACCATGTCGATGGGTGCCGCGCCGGCTCGCCTGAGGTCGCCCTGGTGCGACTCGTTGTAGGTCTCGGTCAGGAGCCCGAGGTAGATCTTGAAGTCCAGCGTCTTGACCAGCCCGCCCTGCGTCTCCGGCTGACCGGTGTACGCCGAGACCTGCTGGAGGTGGCGAGCGGCCTTGGGCTCGCCGAGGATGTCTGAGAGCCGGTCGTACGTGCCTCCGGTGGAGAGCAGGTGGATCTCGGGGTTCACCGAGATGAGGCCGGGCACGAGGTCGCCCAGCCCCTTCTTGTCGGTGACGCTCACCAGCACGGTGCGTATCTTCACCGCATCGTCGACATCCGATACCGTGTTCACGGTCATGGCTTCACCTCTAGACGGCAGGACGGGGGTGGAGCCCGGCGCCCTTGACGATCTCGGGCACCTTGTGCTCCCACTCGATTGCCATGAGGTGCACGCCGCGGACGCCGGCGATCTGCCTCACCTCCTGGATCTGCTCTATCGCGATCTTGATGCCTTCCTCGGCGCGCGGCGTCTTGTCCGCGCCTTCCAGCCTGGCGATGTCCTCTTCCGGGACCTCGATCCCCGAGACCTTGGTGGCCATGTACTTCGCCATGGGCAGGGACTTGAGCGGGGTGATGCCCGCCATGATGCAGACGTTCTCGTGGATGCCCATGTCCACGACCCTCTTCATGAACTCGCGGAACTTCGCCATGTTGTAGATGCACTGGGTCTGCACGAAATCCACGCCCGCGGCCGCCTTCTTGGCGAGCCTGTGCGGACGGAAGTCGAAGGGGTCGCCGAAGGGGTTCTCGGCTGCACCGATGAACATCTTCGGTGGGCCCTCGATCTCGTCGCCGCCCAGCAGCTTGCCCTCGTCGCGCATGGTCTTCACGACGTTGATGAGCTGGATCGAGTCGATGTCGTACACGTTCTTGGCGTCGGGCTGGTTGCCGAAGGTCTGGTGGTCGCCGGACAGGCAGAGCATGTTTCGGATGCCGAGGGCATAGGCACCGAACACGTCCGACTGCATCGCGATGCGGTTGCGGTCGCGGCAGACCATTTGCATGACCGGCTCGAGCCCCATGTCCACCAGGATCTTGGAGGCGCCGATCGACGACATCCTGACTATGGAGGTCTGGTTGTCGGTCACGTTCACGGCGTCCACGTATCCCTTGAGGTGGGCGGCCTTCTCGCGGACCTTTTCGGGATCCGCCCCGCGCGGCGGGCCGCACTCGCCCGTGAGAGCGAAGTTGCCAGCCGCGAACATCTTCTCGAGGTTGCTTCCGGACTTCATGCCTTCTGATCCTCCCTTACGACCTTGCGCGGTCCGCCGTCCCTGCTGGTCCTCCAGGTCTTGGGCTGCCTGACCTTGTCGAGGCGGTCCAGCCGTCCCAGGGCCTTCATCCGGTCGTAGATGAGCTGCCAGGCGCACTCCACCTCCTGGCCCACCTCGCACTTGCCCTTGGCGCTCCCTCCGCACGGGCCGTTCAGGAGCGACTTGGAGCAGCGCGCGATCGGACAGATCCCGCCAGTCTCCGCGAGCACGCAGTCGCCGCACTGCTGGCAGAACTCGGCCCACTCGCCCACGCCCTTTGCGACTCCGATGAAGTTCGTGTTGATCGCCGGAACCACCTGCATGGGAACGTACCGCTGGGCAAGGAACTGAACGCCCGCGCCGCACGCCATGGACAGCACGAGGTCAACGCCCTTCACGTCGTTCTTGAGCGTCTCCAGGTACTCCATGTCGCACTGGCGCTGGGCCGATGCCTCGGTCACGGCGAGGTCGAGGTTGCGGAGCTTAGCGGCCATCCGGAGCTCGGACGCGAGGAGCTGGACCTCCTTCTCGCCTCCTGCCATGCAGACAGCGACGCACGTGCCGCAACCGGCCACCAGGACCTTCCTGGCGCCCTCGAGCGACTCGATGATCTCGTCGAGTGGTTTCCTGTCGCCAACTATCATCGCGTTTCCCTTCCGTGTTCCCCTTGCCCGTCAGGCGCCAGCCGCCTGCCCGGTCTTCTTCTCTCCCTTTGCCTTCTTCTCGGCCTTGCCCTCGCCAGCTTCCGCGCCGGCCTTTCTGCCCGAGCCGTCGCCCGGCCGGTACTCGGGGCCCTTGCCCGACCTGAGCGGGTTAGGGCCGAGGCGCCGCGCGCGGCCAGTCATGTCCTCGACGACCTCCACCCATCGCTGGGCCTGGGAGGCCGCCACGTGGAAGAAATCCAGGCGGTCGGGATGGATGCCCACCTCGGCCAGCATCCTCTTGACGCCCGGAACGAGTGCCTTCGCCCTGTAGTTCCCCTTCAGGAAGTGGCAGTCTCCCAGCTGGCAGCCGGACACGAAGACCGCATCCGCGCCCTCCTCGAAAGCCCTGAGGAGCATGATGGCGTCGATCCGGCCCGTGCACGGGATCTTGATGATGCGGACGTTCGCCGGGTACTGCAGGCGCATGGAGCCGGCAAGGTCGGCGGCCGTGTACGAGCAGAACTCGCACGCGAACGCGATCACCTTGGGCTCGAAGGCTCCTTCCTTCTTGATCTCGCTCATCGCCTCACTCCGTCCGCGAAGACTGGAAGAGCCGGTCGACCTTCGCCACGATCTGGCTGTCCGCGACGTGGCGGGTCGTGATTGCCTTGCGCGGGCAGGCCGACGCGCAGGCCCCGCAGCCCTGACACGAGGCCGCCTCGATCCATGCCACGCCGTCCTTGATCTCCGGGACCCCGTACGGGCACACGCGGACGCACGTGAGGCACGCCGCGCAGTGGTCGCCGTCGACGACCGACGTCTGGCCGGATACGAACAGCCTGTCCTTGCCCAGGATCGTCCCGGCCCTCCCGGCCGCGCCCCTCGCCTGGGCGATGATCTCGTCGATGGCCTTGGGGCCGTGTGCCAGGCCGCACAGGAACACCCCGTCCGACGCGAAGTCGAGCGGCCTGAGCTTCATGTGGGCTTCCAGAAAAAAACCGTTTTGGTCAAGAGGAACCTTGAGCATCTGCGCCAATTCTTTGTTGTCCGGATGGGGGATGACTGCCGCAGACAGCACCAAAAGGTCGGCGTCCACAACAATATTGATTTGGGAAATCGGATCAAAACACCTCACGCCCAGCCTCTTTCCGTCCGCCGA
>CAZGVR010000348.1:0-1296 GCA_964528945.1 uncultured Myxococcales bacterium | reverse complement strand
CAGCTTGAGGGACCTCGACACCTCCGGAGCGTCCCTGTCCGGGCGCAGCGCCGAGCTGAGGACCAGGAGGTCGGGCCTGAGCACGACCTCCCTGTCCAGGATCGGATCGTGGACGCGCACTTCGAGGGCGCCGTCCACCCTGGTGACCGAAGGCTTCGCCTCGGGCGTGTACCTGATGAAGATCACGCCCAGCCTGCGTGCCTTGGCGTACAGCTCCTCGCGAAGGCCGTAGGTACGGATGTCCCTGTAGATGACGGTGACCGGGATGGACGGGATCGCCTCCTTCACGCGGATCGCGTTCCGGATGGCATCCGTGCAGCACGTGCGCGAGCAGTAGGGATGCTCGGGCTCGCGTGACCCGACGCACTGGATCATCACGATGCCCTTCTTCCAGCCCTGGAGCTTGCCGCCCCCGAACTTCTCGTCGAACTCGCGCTGCGTGAGGACGTGCTCGTCCGCGCCGTAGAGGTACTCCCCGCCGGGCTTGTACTCGGTCGCCCCGGTCGCGACGATGGCGACGCCGTGCTCGACCGTCACGTCCCCGCCCGGCGTCCTGACCACGGACTTGAAGTGCCCGACGTGCCCGCTCATCTCCGAGACCGTGGACCCGGTGTACACCGTGACCAGCGGGTTCGCGCGCACCCGCCCCTCGAGCTGCTTCACGTGGTTCCGTGGATCGATGCCCTCGATCTCGAACCTCATGTGGCGGAGCATCCCGCCCAGGTCGGCCTCCCGCTCGACGAGGGTGACGCCGTATCCGGACGATGCCATGGTCTCGGCTGCCGTCATGCCCGCGAGCCCGCCGCCTATGACGAGGGCGTTCTTGACGACCTCGTACGGCTTCTCCTCGAGCGGCGCGAGCGTGGCCGCGCGCCGCACGGCCATCGCTATGAGGTCGAGCGCCTTCTCGTTGGCCAGGTCGATCTGATCGGCGTGCACCCACGAGCACTGGTCGCGGATGTTGGCCATCTCGAAGAGGTACTTGTTGAGCCCCGCGTCACGGCACGTCTCCCTGAACAGGGGCTCGTGGGTGCGAGGCGTGCAGGAAGCGACCACGACCCGGTTCAGGTCGTGCTCCCTCACCATCTCCACTATGTGCTTCTGGGTGTCTGCCGAGCAGGTGTACAGGTTCTCCTCGGCGTGCACGACGTTCGGAAGCGTGCGCGCGAATGCCATGGCCGCCTGCACGTCCACGACCCTGGCGATGTTGATGCCGCACCTGCAGATGAAGACCCCGATCCGGGGATCCGCTCCCTTGACCTGCTTCTCGCCGGGCTAGGCCTTCTCCTTGACCAC
>CAZGVR010000347.1:0-4725 GCA_964528945.1 uncultured Myxococcales bacterium | reverse complement strand
GTGCTGCTCGCGTCTGCCTCGGTGGACGTGCCCTCGTCGGCCATCCCGGGCACGGCCACTGTCTTGGCGGCCTACCTCTGGTGGGCCGGGACCATCGCAGACCAGGCCGACTGCGCCACGGCCCCGTCGGCCACTGACGTGGACGTCACGCTCGAGACTCCGGGCGCGACCTCGGCCGCGACCGTGACCGCGGACGCGTGCTACTGCTCTGCCGGCGCCCTGTCCTACGACATCCAGGCGTGCCGCGCGGACGTGACCTCGCTGGTCGGCGCGTCCGGGCCCACAGGGACCTACACCGTGGGCGGGTTCGACGCGGCCATCGACAACGGCGCGACCGACAACGCGAGCTTCGCCATCGTGATCCTGTTCGAGGAGCCGGCCCTCCTCCTGCCCAGGCGCATCGCCATCTACGACGGGCTCGAGGAGCTGTACACGAACTCCCGCCTGATATCGCTCGCTGGCATGGACGTGGACGCGCCCGCGCGCGGGGATCTCGGCTGGTACGTGCTGGACGGCGACGTGGGCGGGGTCCCGCCCGAGTCCGTGGCGGTCCTGGGACTGCCGGGCGGCGGCAGCGCCACGCTGGCCGACGCCGTGAACCCGGCCGACAACCCCATGAACAGGACCATAAACACGGTGACGCCGCCCCTGACCGGCGTGATCGGCGTTGACATCGACCGCCTGGACCTGGGCGCCGGCATAACTCCCGGGGACACGTCGGTCGACATGACCTACACCGCGGGCGGCGACAAGTACTGGGTCGTGTTCAACGTGGTGGGCATCAACGTGTACCGCGCCGTGCTGCACACGAAGTTCTCCTGGAAGGACTGGGAGCTCGTGGGCGACCCGGACGGGACCGGCACGGTGACGCCGGGCGACGTGCTGCGCTACACGATCCACCTCGAGAACAGCGGCACTGCCCCGGGCTACGTCACGGTCACGGACGACATCCCCGCGCAGGCCGACTCGTGGTCGCTCGTGGACGCTGCAGGCGGGACCGACCTCTCGACCGCGACCACGCTCATCATCGAGGACATATACCTGCTGCCGGGCGGAAGCGCGGACGTGATCCTCGACGTCAGCATAGCCGCGGACACGTGGGACGAGATCATGACCAACACCGCCCACTACGACGCAGGGCCGGACGGCAACGCCGGGGATCTCACGGCTCCCGCGATCCACATCGGCATCACGCCGCCCGACGATCCGGGCCCGGAGGTCCCGCCGGACGCTGACACGTCACCGGACGCGCCGCCCGACACGGCGGCCGACACGGTCGCTGACCTGCCGCCCGACATTGCCGACACGGCGCCCGACTCGCCCGCCGACGTGCCAGAAGACACGCCCGTGGATCTGGCGCTCGACGCCGAGGACGCGCCGGACGACACGGCCGCCGACACCCCCATCGTTCCGCCCGGAGACTCGGTCGGGTGCTCGTGCGAGATGGCCGGGTAGGACGCCCCGGGCTCAGGGCATGCACTCGAGCCGCTGCAGGTAGACCTGCTCGAAGCTCTCCTCGGGCGTGGGGTAGCAGGAGATCCCCACGTAGAGATCCCGGCCCAGGGCGAGCAGCTCAGGGCCGCCGTACCCCGAGTTCCGGCCTTCCCTGAGCACGAGCCTGGGCTGCCTCTCGCCTCCGTCCGGATCCAGGTGGGCGAGGAACGCCCACTCGTCGGTCCAGTCGCCCTCGTGCCAGGCGATGGCCCAGCCGTCCGTGACGGCGGCCACGTCAGGCCCGCCGGTCCCGATCCCGTCGGGAGTCAGGTGGACGGGCCCGGCCAGGATCGCGAGGCTCTCGTCCGCGACCAGGAACACCACGCTCGACGTGTCGCGGCCCGAGATCGTGCACGCGAGCGCCATGCGGCCCTCGCGCCCTGCCGCCCTGCAGAACGAGGCCCCGGGCAGATCCATGCTCCTCTCGGCGATGACCGCTCCGGATCGCGAGAGCCACGTCGCCGAGACGATTCCCGAGGCTGCCCAGACCACGAGCCAGCCGTCGGGCATGGCGATGAGCTCCGGGGTGGGCCCTGGGTAGTCGCCCCTTGCCAGCTCCATCGGCTCTGCGAGCGGCGAGCCGTCGCCGCCGAGGAGCCCGATCATGGTGGCGGTGGTCGTGCCCCCGGGATCGTCCACGAAGCGCCTCCACGAGGCCAGGAAGCTCCCTGAGCCGTGCACCAGGCCCAGGCAGGCCTCTCCGCCCGGATCGAGGTCGACCATTCCCCCGATCGGCGCTCCTTCCATGGAGTGCATCCTGAATGCGGTCCGCCCGACCATCCCCGGGTCCGTGTGCCAGCACAGGCCGAGCGCGCTGCCGGTCCACGAGGGCTCGCCCCACCCGTGCGACTCCTCGCCGATGACCACCAGATCCGTCTGCGCAGACAGATCCGGCGTGACGCGCACCAGGCTCACGAGCGGGTGCCACGTGTCCCCGCCGCCTTCCATGAAGACCACGCCCACCATCTCCCCGTCCGAGTAGAGCCTGGGCGCATTGCTCGCGTGGCCCGCGCCCATGAGCTGCCGCTCGGCGCGAAACTCGTACGTGCACGCGGGATCCGGGAGTATCGTGTCCTCCGGAGCGTCTGCCTCGGCATCGGGGTCCAGCGTGGTGTCCACGGCGTCGATCGCGTCGATCGCGGCATCGGAACCGCCTCCATCCGCCGTGATCGCGTAAGAAGCCCAGCAGGCCGGGAGCAGCACGGCCGCCGCGATCGGGACGGGCAACCGGACGCGCATCAGCGCTGCGACTCCGCCACGCGCACGACCGGCGACGGCTTCCTGAACGCCATGCACCGCGTGTGACGGACCTTCTGGACCGACATGTTCCTGTCGTACCTGCGGTTGCCGTAGCAGTAGGAGGAGCGCGGGACCGGCTCGAGCGTGATGGATAGCGAGGAACTCATGGCTCCCGGAGACGTGCAACCCCCGTGCCACGGGCGCAAGTGCCCGATTTCACGGTAACGGCTTCCGGACATCGGCTCCACCGACTGATCGCGCTGTCATGCGAGCGAGCCGGGATGTGCACACGAGTTCACTGGTCAGCGGTGCCGGCTCGGGACCGGGATCACTGGATCGTCCTACCCCGGCCGGCATATACTCGGGTTGCTCGGTCCGGTGTTCGTCATCCCCGGATTGGGAGGCGAAAATGGAACGACGTTGCGTCATCGAGAACATCCAGAGAAACGCCGACCAGATCCGCCAGCGATTCAAGGTCAAGAAGCTGCGCGTCTTCGGCTCGACTGCACGGGGCCAATCCACCGACGCGAGCGACGTCGACGTGCTGGTGGAGTTCGAGGGACCGTCTCGCTTCGACACCTTCATGGATCTCAAGTTCTTTCTCGAGGATCTACTGGGTGCGAAGGTCGATCTGGTCACGCGGAAGGCCATCAGGCCATCGATGAGGCAAGCCATCGAAGCGGAAGCCGTGGATGTCGCGTAGCACCCGCATGTACCTCGAGGACATCCTGGAGGCATGCCGGAAGATCGACCGCTTCACCGATGGCTTGTCCCGCAAGGAGTTCGAAGGGGATGAACTGAAGTTCGACGCCGTAATCAGGAACCTCGAAGTTATTGGAGAAGCGGCCAAGCACGTCCCCGAGGAACTCAGGGTGGCTCTGTCCGGGATCGCTTGGAAACGCATCTCCGGCTTCCGGGACATCCTTGCACACGAGTACTTCGGCGTCGACGAGGACATCCTCTGGGACGTCCTGACCAGCAAGGTGCCCGAGGTTCGGTCCGTGATCGAAGCATATCTGAGGAACATCGACGGATCACCGGAGTCCTGACCTGCCATCGAACAACTGAAGTCCTGCCTTGCATTTCCCGCGAGCCGCATTAGTATACAATGTAGTTATTGATTGTTTACATTGTATCCAGCCCGGGACCCACGGCCGACCAGAGCCGATGCCGACCCGGGACCGCGGACCGCGGAGAGGCGATCGATGGCACGCCGCGAGATAAGCAGGGACTCCATAAGGAAGCGGGCGCTGGACGCGGCCGAGGCGAGCGTGCGCAGGCTCGGCATCTCGAGGTCGAGCATGAGCGACCTCGTCCGGTCCTCGGGCGTCAGCCGCAGGACCTTCTACAAGGTCTTCGGATCCAAGGACGATCTCATGAGGGCTCTCGTCGACCGCCGCGTCGAGCACGTGAGCGGCTTCCTGAAGGGGATGATCGGCAGCGACATGCCAACGGCCGACAAGGTCCACGCGATCCTGCGCGTGGTCCAGACCGTGACCTCGTTCGTGACCCCCGAGATCCTGGGCGAGCTGCACGCGGCCCACCCCGAGGTGTGGGAGCACCTGGACCGGCGCAGGCTCGTGGTCATCGGGCTGTGGCGGCAGGTGCTGGTGGACGGCCAGCGGCGCGGCGAGATCCGCAGGGACGTGGACCCCGACTTCTTCGTCCAGCTCCTCACGGTGATCGCCCAGAACATGCTCAACCCCACGTGGATCGTGGAGCACGACGTGCCGATCGGCAGGGTCATAGGCCCGGTCGTGGACATCCTCCTGTACGGCGTGCTCGAGCGCGAAGAAGGGGCCAAGCGTCCCAGGGAGGTGAAGCCATGACCCGGCAATCCAGCTCGCGGAGCGCGACGGGCGCAATGACGGCGGCGGCGATCGCGGCGAGCCTGCTGGTCGCGATCGCGCAGCCCTCGTGCGGGCCGAAGAAGGCGGACGGCCCGCTCGTGGCGTCCGGCATACTTCCGGTCGCTCGAGGAGCGCCCGAACG
>CAZGVR010000346.1:933-4751 GCA_964528945.1 uncultured Myxococcales bacterium | reverse complement strand
TTACCCCAGATGAATACCGGTATCCTGGTCGAGCGCTTCGCAAGGGCCCAGGCGGAGCATCTGGGCCGATTCCTGCTCGTCACCATGGTCGTCACGATCATCGCGGGCGTGGTCGCGTCCGGCCTCACCTTCGATTCGCGCTACGAGGCGCTCCTGCCCGAGGACTCCCCCGAGATCAGGAACGTGGACGAGGTGCGATCCCGCACGGGCGGCACGCGGCAGATCGCGGTGGGGATCCGCGGTGCGGACGAGGAGACGCGTCTCGCCTTTGCCAGGGAGCTCGCCCCGAGGCTCGCCAGCGTGAAGCACACGAGGTTCGTGGACGTGGAGTTCCCGATCGAGTTCTTCGAGGATCGCGGGCTTCTGCTCATGGAAACCGACAGGCTCGACGCCCTGGTCGGAGCGGTCGGCGAGGCCATCGCGGCAACGAAGTGGTACAACAACCCGCTCAACCCCAAGCTCGACGAGGAGGCTGAGAAGGCCGAGGTCGACGAGAAGTGGAAGCGGGTGGACTCCATCGTCTCGGAGCAGAAGGACAGGATGCCGCTGCGCAAGGTGCTGGCGAGCAAGGACGGCGAGTGGACCTTCATGCTCCTAATACCGACCATCAAGTTCACGGACATGGGAGCTGGCAAGGCATACCTCGAGGACCTCGAGGCCGCGGTGGCGGCCGCGCACCCGGAGAGCAAGGGGCTCGTGGTGAGATTCGCCGGCAACCTCGTCACCGTGCAGGAGCAGCAGAGGGTCATGATCCGGGACATGACCCTGGCCTCGGCGCTCGCCTTCGTGCTCTGCGTCCTGGTGGTCGCTGGGTTCACCAGGAGGTGGGTGGCTCCGCTCGCCGTGGGGCTGCCGCTCATCGCGGGCGTCACGTGGACCTTCGCGATCGCGCGGCTGGCCATCGGGCACGTGAACGTGATCACCGGCTTCCTGGCCTCGGTGCTGTTCGGGCTCGGCATCGACTTCGGCATCCACCTGTTCATTCGCTACCAGCAGGAGATGCGCTTCAAGGGCCTCGACCTCCGCGAGGCCATGGTCAGGTGCGTGACCTCCACGCTCAAGCCCGCGTTCACCGCAAGTGCGACGACTGCGGGCACGTTCCTGACCTTCACCCTGGCGGAGTTCAGGGGATTCTCCGAGTTCGGCGTGATTGCGGCCGTGGGCGTGATGCTGACGTATGCCGCCGCCTTCCTGGTCGTGCCGCCGCTGATGATCCTGTGGGACGGGAGCCGGCGCACGCTCCCGCCGCGCATCCCGTGGGTCGATGCGGAATCGGCGCCGCCCATCCCCGTGTGGATGGCCGGCGGCATGGTCGCGGCGATGCTCGCGTGCGCGGTATACGGCCTGGACCACATGCACGATCTCCGGTTCGTGAACGTCTTCAGGAAGCTCTGGGGCAAGTCCGATGCAACGGATTTCCAAGAGTACGTGGACAGGAACACCGGCATGGGCTCCAACCCGGCCGCGTTCCTGGTGGAAAGCGTCGATCATGCATCCCGTCTCGCAAGGCACGCGCGGGATCTGAAGGACTCTGGAACGGCACCTCGCATCGGCAAGGTCGTCTCCATCTCGGATTTCCTGCCTGCAGACCTCGACGCTCGCATGGAACGAATCGACAGGCTGAGGGACATGGCCGCGGATCCCAAGCTCGATCGCGCCACCGGCGACATGGCTGACAGGGTGGCCAAGGCCCGGCGTCTGACCGCCGTCGAGCCCTGGGGCGTGGAGGATCTTCCTGACGCCCTGAAGCGCCGCTTCATCTCCCTGGACGGAAGGGAGTTCCTGACGCTCGTGTGGCCAATCGGCTCCAACGACTCGGACATCGCGTGCATCGAGTGGGAGAAGGAGCTGGGCAAGCTGGAGAAAGGGCTGACCGACGGAGGCGCGAACTACCGGATGGCGGACGAGACCCTGATCGTGGCATGGGTCAACAAGCTGGTATCGAGCGAGTCTCCCCGGCTCCTCACGCTCTCGTCGCTGGTCGTGTTCTTCCTGATCCTCATCGATTTCAAGCGGCTGGGCCGGGCCATCATCCTCGCCCTGGCCCGGGCCGTTGGCATGCTCGGCTTCGTGGGGGCCATAAGGGCGACCGGCCAGGGCCTCAACCTCTTCAACATCATCGTGCTGCCGTCGATAATCGGGATAGGGATAGACAACGCCGTTCACCTCTTCCACAGGTACGGGACCGAGGGGCATGGGTCGGTGCCGCTGGTCGTCAGGAGGACCGGGATAGCGGCATTCCTGGCCTCGCTGACCACGGCAATAGGATTCGGCACTGCCGTCATCTCCCACCACGTCGGGCTGCGCACCATGGGCGTCCTGGCCATGACGGGCATGCTCACCACGTTCGTGTCTGCAATGATCTTCTTCCCGTGCCTGCTCGTGCTGCTCGAGCGGCTCGGACTCCACCGGAGTATCCGACCATAATTGGACCATAATGGGTGTGTGCGAAATTACACCGCACGCGCGCACGGCCATTCTAGACCTTGCAGCCCGCATATGGTTCTCGTATATACGGGCATCTTGGGCGCAGCGCCCGGGGGGTTCCGGATCCTGAAACAGCAGAGCTTTCAGGCGAAATCCGCCAGCAAGAAGCAATAACGGTTCGAAACCGACCAGGGGTTGAGGAAGGTACGGAGCTAACATGGCCCAGCGGTACAGCATCGCGATAGTCGGCATGGGGGGGATCTTTCCTGGCGCCAACACTCTCGAAGAGTACTGGCGAAACATCATCGAGGGCAGAAGCTTCTTCACGGACATGCCAAGGGACCGGTGGGACTTCGATTCCTTCTGGTCGCCGGATCCCTCGGTGCCCAACAAGACGTATTCCCGCAAGGGCGCCTTCATCTCCGGGTTCGAGTTCCCGTTCCTCGAGTACAGGCTCCCGCCCGCCTCGATGAGGGACGTGGATCTCACCCAACTGGTGACGCTCGAGACGGTCAAGGCCGCCCTGGCCGACGCTGGAATGACCCCCAGGGACCAGCGGCTCCAGGAGGGCATCACGATCCTCGGGCTGAGCGGCGTGGACGAGTGGGCCAAGCTCACCGTGTTCCTGAGGAGGCTCGACTTCCTGGAGGAGCTCTCGCCCAGCCTCCTGAGCCGCGGCATGGATCCGGCGGTCCTCGAGCGGCTCTCGGGCGAGCTCGGACGGGAGCTCGACTCCCAGGGTTATCACTACGACTCCGCGACGGCCGCGGTCGGCGCCATCCCGAGCTCGGTCTCCAACCGTGTGGCGCAGGTCTTCGGCATCCGCGGCTTCAACATGACCGTCGATGCCGCCTGCGCGTCCAGCATGGCGGCAATCCAGACCGCGTGCGACGCACTGATCGCCGGGGACGCGAGGGTGGCGGTGACCGGCGGTGCCGACCTCGGCATCAACCCTGCAATCTTCAGCGGGTTCTCCAGGGTGTCGGGCCTGAGCCAGAGGGGCGACGCCAACCCGTTCGACGACACGGCGGACGGTCTCATGATCGGCGAGGGCGTGGGCGTCCTCGTGCTCAAGCGGCTGGAGGACGCGATCGCGGACGGCGATCGCATACGCGCCGTCATCCAGGGCATCGGGTCGAGCAGCGACGGTGCAGGCAACGCCATCTATGCGCCGTCGGCCGAGGGCCGCGCCGAGTGCATGCGCAAGTCGCTCGAGGCGGCGGGCCGATCGGCCCGCGACGTGCGCTTCATCGAGGCGCACGCCACGTCCACGGTGGTGGGCGACGCGAACGAGTACGACGCCATGGGCATCGCCTACGGTGTCGAGGCTGAAGCGTCGCGCCCCATCGCCCTGGGATCGGTCAAGGGGCAGATCGGGCACCTCAAGGCGG
>CAZGVR010000346.1:0-923 GCA_964528945.1 uncultured Myxococcales bacterium | reverse complement strand
CGGTACTCGCCCTGGCGCTCGGGCTCGTCCCGCACATGCCCAAGTTCACCAGGCTGACGAGCCAGGCCACGTACGCCGGCAAGGGGCTCTACGTCCCGACGGAGCCGGAGCCGTGGGAGCCCGGGGCCGACGGGAAGAGGGTCGCCGGGGTCACTGCCAGCGGCTTCGGCGGCATCAACTACCACGTCATAGTGGAGCAGGCCGACTCGTGGGAGGCGCCACCGCCGCGCACGCCAATCGACCGCGACGTGGCCGTGGTCGCGGTCTCGTGCAGGACGCCGGGCTCCAGATCGCCGGAGGAGCTGATAGACCACCTGATGGCAGGGGACGACCTGTTCAGCGACGTCGACGCGAGCAAGCTCGGCTGGAGGTCGCACGTGTCCGCGCCTCGCAACGAGCACATCACTGCGCGGAGGGTCGGAGCCCTCGAGAGCTGGGATCCGGACCTCGTGAAGTACCGGATTTTCCCGAACGCGAAGAGCCAGATCGCGGGCGCCCAGATCCTGGGACTCGAGCTCGCCGACGAGATACTGGCCAGCCGCGGGATGGACCCGAGGGCCAGGAAGGACATCGCGGTCGTGGTCGGATCCATGCACAACGACCACTTCGGCGAGATCTGGATGAACATGCTGGACGACGTCTACCGGAACGCCGTCCGCAAGTGCCCGAGCTTCTCGGATATGGACCCGGGGATCGGTGAAGAGGCGCTCGAGGAGGCGGTCCGGTCGTTCATGAAGAGATTCCCACCCTCGACCGAGCACACGCTGCCCGGGTGGATGACCAACTGCCTGAGCGGGCGGATAGCCAACGTCTTCAACCTCCGCGGGCCCAACTTCGTCGTTGTCTCGGCCTGCTCGTCGGGCGTGGCCGCATTGATGCCGGCCATGTACGAGCTGGCTTGCGGCCGCAGCCCGATGGCCATC
>CAZGVR010000345.1:452-4757 GCA_964528945.1 uncultured Myxococcales bacterium | reverse complement strand
CCCCGCTAGCCCCGAGGCCGCCGCGCCTTCAGGGGCCAACGGGCGCCCAGGAAGGAGACGGTGGTATCATGACCGAAGACTGGAGACCCATGTGGAAGGGCCTCGGGATCGATCTCGAGGCCCACGACGTGCTGCTGGGCGTCCTGGGCAAGGCGTACAAGGACGTCTACATGACGCAGGCCGCCCGGCCGGAAGCAATGAAGTACTTCGACTTCGTGGTGAGCCAGGTCCACGGCCTCAGGGTGAAGGAGCTGCTCGACGCCAGGGCGGCCGGACGCCTCGTCGTGGGCTCGTTCTGCGTTTACGTGCCCGAGGAGCTGATCCTGGCCGTGGACGGGATCTCGGTGGGGCTCTGCGCGGGCGCGGCATGGGCGCCCGAGCAGGCCGAGCGATACCTGCCGAGGACCACTTGCGCGCTCATCAAGGGGTTCTTCGGCTTCCAGCTGGGCAAGGTGTGCCCGTACCTCATGGCGAGCGACCTGATCGTCGGCGAGAACACCTGCGACGGCAAGAAGAAGGCGTACGAGATCTTCGGCGAGCTGGTAGGCGGCAGGCTGCACGTCATCGACATGCCGAACGTGAAGAGCGGCGAGGGGCGGGCCCTTCTCCATGCGGAGTACGGACGCTTCGCCTCCCTCCTTCAGGAGCGATCCGGCAGGAGGATCACGCCGGACGCGCTCCGCAGGGGCATAGAGACGATCAACGCGAAGCGGCTCGCGCTGCAGCGCCTGGCCAGGCTCCGGGCCGCGGATCCGGCGCCCATCTCGGGCCTGGACGCGCTCCTCGTGAGCCAGATCTCCTTCTACGACGACCCGATGAGGTTCACGAAGGCCGTGAACGACCTCTGCGACGAGCTGGGCGGCCGGGTGGCCGCCGGCAGCGGCGCGAGGCCGGCGGGCGCGCCGCGCATCCTGGTCTCCGGATGCCCCATGGCAGTGCCCAACTGGAAGGTGCCGGCCATCGTCGAGAAGGGAACGCCGGCGGTCATAGTGGGCGAGGAGTCCTGCGTGGGCGAGCGGGGGTTCTCCGGGTTGGTGGACGGGTCGGGCCGCACCCTCGACGATCTCATGGGCGCGATCGCCGACCGCTACCTCGGCATCGACTGCGCCGTGTTCACGCCCAACCCGGGACGCATGCAGAAGGCAATGACCATGGCCATGGACCTCCGCGCGCACGGAGTCATCCACTACGCCCTCCAGTTCTGCCACCCCTACCAGATCGAGGCCGGACCGGCCGAGCAGAGGCTCGAGGCCGCCGGCATTCCCGTCCTCAGGCTCGAGACCGACTACGGCAGCGAGGACGCCGAGCAGATCCGGACGCGCGTGGAGGCATTCGTCGAGCGGATGGCCGCGCGGCCGCTCTGAGCACCCATCGGAAACCGAACGACTGGTAGGCGCGAATACCAGGCCAGCTCCCTGATAGGGCTTGAGTGTCATATGATGACGATGTATGATGACAGCATGCGGACGATCGTGGACATCCCGGATAAGGATCTGGAGAAGCTCTCGGACATGTGCCGGCGGGAGGGAGTCTCCCGGGCCGAGATCGTGAGAAGGGCCGTCAGGCAGTACGTCGAGAAGCATTCCTCCCGGGGCGCCGATGCCTTCGGCTTGTGGAAGGACCGCCGCGTCGACGCGATCGAGTACCTGAGGAAGCTGAGGAAGGAGTGGTGAGCCTTGAGGGCCGTCATCGATTCCACGATCCTCATCGACTACCTGGCCGGGTCGGAGGCCGCCCGGTGCGAGATCTCCCGCTACGGCAAGCCGTGCATAAGCATGATCTCGTGGATGGAGGTCATGGTCGGGGCCAGGGACGATGCCGAGGCATCCAGCCTCCGCGATTTCCTCTCCGGCTTCGAGATGATGGAGGTCACGATGGAAGTCGCGGAGCGGGCGGTCGAGCTTCGCAGGGACAGGCGGCTGCGGCTGCCGGACGCGATAATCTGGGCCACCGCGCGCTGCGCAGGGTGCCTGCTCGTCACCAGGAACACCGGCGACTTCCCGGAGGACGAACCCGACGTCAGGGTACCCTACCGGTCGCCGCGGGCGCGCTGAAGTCGTAGTATCGGCGTCGTGGCACGGGTCCTCGCAGTCGAGCCGTACTCGGGAGGGTCGCACCTCGCCTTCGTGGAAGGGCTCGCCGCGAGATCGCGGCACGAGGTGAGGGCCATCACGCTCCCGCCGCGCTTCTGGAAGTGGCGCATGCGCGGCGCCGCCATCTCCATGGCCGAGGAGGCCCGGGCCTCGGGGCATGACCCCGAAGTGATCGTCGCCTCGGACATGCTCTCGCTCCCCGACTTCCTCTCGATCCTCGGCACGTCCGCGCCCGCGATCCTCTACATGCACGAGAGCCAGCTCGGGTACCCGGTGGACCACCCGGACGAGCGCGACGTGCACTTCGGGTTCACGAACGTGACGTCCTGCCTCGCGGCCCGGAAGGTCGTGTGGAACTCGGAGTTCCACATGGAGGCGTTCCTGGGCGCGCTCCCCGGCTTCGTGCGGCAGATGCCCGACTACAGGCCGGCCTGGATCGCGGCTCGCATCCGCGAGCGTTCGGTCGTGATCCCGCTGGGCGTGGACCTCGAGCTCATCGACTCCGTGCCGCTCGAGCGCGACGGCGGGCCGCCCGTCGTGGTCTGGAACCACAGGTGGGAGTACGACAAGCGGCCCGAGGCGTTCTTCGACGCGCTCGCCGGCGCGGCAGGCCGCGGGGCCGACTTCAGGGTGGCGATCCTCGGCGAGAGCTTTGCCGAGCGGCCCGCGGCCTTCGACGCGGCGCGAGATCGGCTCGGCCATCGCATCGTCCACATGGGCTGGGTCGGGGATCGCCGCGAGTACGCGAGGTGGCTCAGGCGGGCGTCCGTGTCCGTGTCCACGGCGGCGCAGGAGAACTTCGGGATCTCGGCCGTGGAGGCGGCCTATGCGGGCGCCCACCCGCTCTGGCCGCGCCGGCTCTCCTACCCGTCGCTCCTGCCGGCCGGGGCAGGGACCGACCACCTCTACGACGGACCCGAGGCGCTCGAGTGGAAGCTTGCCGGCCTGGTCGCCGACGCGGCCGCCGGCAAGCTCGACCCGGGCCGCTGGGCCCCGCACCTCCGCCGCTACGGCTGGGCCGCGCTCATGCCGCGCTACGACGCCCTGATCGACGAGGTGGCGGATCTCAGCGGAGGGTCCTGAGCGGCCTCACCCTTGAGATCTTCTCGAAGTCGTCGTCGTCATGCAGGAGCTCGCCGTCGGTCTCCAGCACGAGCTGGGCGATGAAACAGTCGATGGGGCCGCGGATCGTGATGCCCCTCCTGCGGCAGTCGAAGAAGATCCTGGCGGCGTCGACATGCGTGCTCCACTGGTCATGCGGCAGCAGCACGGTCTGGGTCTCGAGGTACGCGACGAGCTTCGCCCATTCCTTCTCGTCCCTTGCACCCTGCAGGACCTCCTGGCAGCACACGCCTGGAATCGCGAAGGGGATGGAGCGATCCTCGATCCTGACGAGCCTCCCGACCGGCCCGGTATCCCGTCCTCGCAGGAAGTCGACGAGCACGGACGTGTCGACGACGATCAAGTCCGACCCTTCCTGAGCGAACGGTGATCCCATCCCTCGGCGAAACGGATCTTGCCTCTCAGATCCATCAGGCTCCTGCGTTTCCGGGTCGCGACCAGCACGCGGAGCGCCTCGTCGATGAGGTGCTTCTTCACGCGGATGCCGGTGATTCGCGACGCCTCCTCGATCAGGTCGTCGTCCAGCACGACGTTCGTCCTCATGGGCGCCTCCTACACATCAATGTACACCTCTAGATGTGTATGAGCAAGCCCTGGACACCCAGCAGCCGCGCGACGAGGGGATCCACGGAGTCGAGGCCGAGGCCCATCTGCTGGCCGGCTGCGCGGCACCCGCCCAGGCACGCTTCCCATCCCGGGCACGGCGCGCAGAAGGCGGGCTTCACCGTGCGCCACTCAACGGCGGCTGGGCCGGTCACGAGGTCCAGGATGTCCGCCTCGAGCACGTTCCCGAGGATTGCCGGCGAATGGTTGCACATCCTCGCGTTGCCGAGCGGGTCGATGGCAGGGTACGTGCGCTTCGAGGCCGCGTTGCAGCCGGCGAAGCGCACCTCCGGGTACTTCGAGTGGTCCGCGACGCAGGGCGGGATGGGGACTGCAGCGGCCGGCGTGACGCCGAGCCGCACCGCGGCCTCCTGCGCGAGCCCCAGCATTCGCTGGAGGTCGGCGCGATCCAGCATGAGCGTTTCCAGCATCCCGGGCGCGAGCCCTGCGCCGCCCGGGTGCTCAGGCGGCCCCCGGCGGCCTCCAC
>CAZGVR010000345.1:0-442 GCA_964528945.1 uncultured Myxococcales bacterium | reverse complement strand
CCCTGCGCCGCCCGGGTTGAACCGGTTGAGCAGGAACAGCGGCCGCTTGCGCCGCGAAACCAGCGCCATGACCCCGGGGATCTGGTCGACGTTCAGCCGCGTGACCACCATGTTGACGGTCGCGCGGATCCTCGCTGCATCGAGCATCTCGAGAGCGGCCATCACCTTGTCGAAGTGGCCTTTTCCGCAGTGCCGGTCGTGAACGGCCGGATCCGTGCCGAGCAGCGTCAGCTGGACCTGGGAGAGCTTGGCCTTCTTGAGGTCCGCGACCCAGTCCCGGTCGAGCAGCGCGCCGTTCGTGAGCAGGGTCGCCTGCAGCCCGAGCGCCCTCACCGAGAACACGAGGTCGGGCAGGTCGTCGCGGAGCAGCGGTTCGCCGCCAGGGAAGGCCACGCGTTCTGCGTGCGCGTCGCGGATGACCTTCGTGAGCATCCGGATCGTG
>CAZGVR010000344.1:0-4781 GCA_964528945.1 uncultured Myxococcales bacterium | reverse complement strand
TCGTCGTGCCAGAGGAAGACGGCCACGAGGACGAGGGCGAACGCGAGCGTCGTGATGAGGATGGGCCAGGCCCAGAACCTGATCATCCCGGGCTTCACGAAGTACACGAGCTTGGCGCCGCGGAACGGGTACGTGAAGCCGGACCAGAAGCCCTTGACCACGGCCACGCCCGCCCTGCCAGCGGACTTGCCCGCGTCCAGCACTCCCTTGCCGGCTTCCAGTACGCCCCTGCCAGCGCCGGCCATGCTCAGCTCGCGATCGAGCAGGAGCAGCCGCCGTCCTTCCCGCCGGTGGCCGCGTCGTCCGGCACGTCCGCCGGGACGTCCGTGGCCGCGTCCGAAATGTCCACTGGCACGTCGCCAGGGGTGTCCGACGATCCGTCCGGGATCTCGGGCCCGGGATCGTCCGCGGACTCGGGCGGAGCCTCGGTGTCGTCGGGATCGGGAGATACGGTGGTAACGAGGTTCAGGAGGCCGAACGACGCCGGATCCTTGGTGGAGCCGATCCCGGGCGTCCACTCGATCCATCCCTCGCGGCCCGTCCCGTCGTCCTCGTTCACCAGGATGGTGAAGCCGTATCTGCTCCCCTCGTAGAAGCCGGACGGCGCCGGCATGTTCGCGGGGATGGCGAGCTCGTATGCCAGGCCGGCCGTCGTGACCGCGCTCGCGAACTCGCTGTAGAAGATCGGCGCGGACGCCGGGGCCGTCCACTCGTACCCCGCGTCCCCGCCGCCTGTCCGCGCCCAGCCCATCTCGAAGTCGTCGTCGCCGTCGTACGCGTGCCCGCCGTCGAGGGCCATGTCGAACGCGACCTGCACGGAGTCGCCCATCCAGATATTCGCAGGCGGGTTCGGGTTCACCGCAAGATCGTCTGCGACCTCCACCGCGAGGTAGAGGTTCAGGCCGTCCCACATGGCCGCGAACCTCGCCGACAGGTCGGTGGCGCTCGACGGCGGCGGCAGGTCAGGGGACACCCAGTCGCCGGGCGGCGCGAGCGCGGTGAACGGCGCTGCCGACCACTCGGCAAGGCTGCCGTCGATGGTCATGGTGCCGGCCAGCGGCGCCTCGATCCCGGGCCGCGTGGGAGGTGGCGGATCGTCGGACTCGTCGTCATCGTCGGGCGAGGAGCATCCAGGGTCGGCCATGTCAGCGAGCCCGTCCGTGTCGTTGTCCAGCCCGTCGCAGCATGCGATCGTGCAGGGCGCGTCCTGAAACGCGGGCTCTGCATCGATCCGGTCCCTGAGCGCGAGGAACGCGTCCTTGAGCAGGAAGTTGTCTGCCCAGGTCGGGTCCGGGCCGGACGTGCGCCTTATGATCCCGTACCCGTCGAGCGTGTCCAGCGAGTCCAGGATCTCGTAGAAGAACGTGTTCGTGTACCAGGGACGCGCGAGCTGGTTGTCGATCACGAGCATGTAGTAGGAGGCCTGCGTCGCCATCTCCCCGGCGTCGGTCGGCGGCGTGCACTTGTAGCCCGTCTCCGAGATCCAGACCTCGCGGTCGGGCATGCCTGCCCAGGCGTGGCCCGTGGCGGTGAGGGTCTCCAGAAGCCCGCGCCGCGTCCAGTCGAACCGGCCCCAGTCGAGCGCCTCCGGGAATCGGTCGCCGTCCCAGATGTAGGATCCGAGCTCCTGGAAGCCGCCGTAGTTGTGGTGCGTGTAGATGTCGAACGAGAAGCCGGCACCGTCCATGTACCCCAGGATGTCCTCCAGCCACACGTCGAACTCACCGACGCCCGCGAGCTCCGGGCCGAGCGCCACGCAGTCCGAATGACCCGCGTCGGCGCACCCCGCGTCGATGGCGGCAAGGCCCGGACCCACTACCCGCGACACGTACGCGGCCGCGTCACCCTCCCAGAACCCGTCCAGGTTGGGCTCGTTCCACAGGCCGAAGTGCGTGACCCCCATGGACCTGTAGTGGGCCACCGCTAGCCTCACGTAGGCGTCGTACGTGCCGGGCAGCGGGACGTCGTTGTGGAAATCGCCGTCCGTGTCGCCGCTCGAGGCCCAGGCCGGCGTGTAGGCGATGGTCATGAAGACCTCGAGGCCGCTCGCGACCGCGTACGCGACCGCGGCGTCGAGCGCCGGCAGCCAGGTCGGCGGCCCGGCAACCGGCTGGCTGTCCAGCCAGTTGTTGTCCACGCGGATCCAGTCCACGCCGAGATCCACGCACGCATCGATCACGTCGTCCGCCGGGATGTGCGTGTTGATGCCCACGTCGTTGTCGCCGATGCCTGCCCGGGCCGTGCCGGTTGCCAGGCCGAGGGCCACGTGGAGCATCGCAGCGAGGCCGGCCGCAGCAGTATTCCTGGTCTTGGACATCTTCGATCCCTCCTCGATCACGGTCGAATCGTGCCCCAGGGCACGAAGTTCAGGGCCCCGGTGAATTATTTGCCCCCTGGCAACGACATACACTATGTCATGTGTCCGATATGAAAGGCTAGACCGATGCCCTCGTTGCTCGAGAGGCGGGGAGTGACGGGGCGAGGCATCGTGTTCTTCGCGCTGCTCGCCCTGTTCGTAGGCCCCGGCTGCGGTTCGAGCCAGGCTCGAGTGTTCGAACCCGACGAGATCTCGACGTCGGTCGAGGTCGAGACCCCGGATGCCGCCCGGGCCCTGGCCGAGACGCTCGAGCTTCCCGCGGATCCATACGGCACCGGCTCGGGAGACGGCACGTGCCCGTGCACCTGCGCGATCGCGCCGTGCGCCCTTTCCGAGGTGCCTGCGGAGCTCGAGGCTCTCGTGGACGAGATCCGGAAGGAAGCCGAGAGCAGGACCGTGGCGGCGGCAGAGGCCGTACTCCAGGTCGGCGGCAGCATCGCGCACCACGAGGAGTGGAGGGAGATCGTGAAGGAGGCCATGGGCCTGCTCGACAGCCCCACCATCGTCGTGGTCCAGCTTCCGGGCGGCGCCTGGAAGAAGGTGAAGTTCGAGGAAGTGACGGAAATGGACTTGGGCGTGGTCCAGATCGCGACCATCAAGAACAGCGTGTCCGGAAAGATGGCCTCCACGCTCGCGGCAAGCATGGAAAACCATGGGATCCCGGAAGCCGAGGCCTCCCAACTGGCCGATATCATGATGGAAACGTACCTGGCCGAGCTGGGCTACTGATCCGGATGGCAATTCGAACGACCCGACCGACCGGGATTTTCCTAGGACAAATGAATCCGTTTTTTTAGGGTCTTTGCAACGTAGTTGCGATATGACCCGCCGTGATGGCATGGTTTCTTCCCGTGATGCCGAACCACCAACCTCGGGAGGAAGGGATCATGAGGATCGCGACCATGGCATCGCTGCTGATGCTGTTCGTCTCCGTGGGGGAAGGCACGGCGCTTGCCCAGGCGGAGGCCGCGCCGGAGAAGAAGGCGTTCAGCTGGAAGGACGGTTTCAAGCCCCTCGTCCTCGGCGACAAGGAAGGCCCTGCCAGCATGCGGATCGGCATGGCCATCCAGGGCATGTACCAGATCAACTGGACCGACATGTACAACTCGGACCCGGCCAAGAAGACCGGTGTCGGGACGAACGGGGCGTCATTCAGGCGGATCAGGTTCTTCCTGAGCGGGCACCTGCTCACGCCCGACTTCACGTGGCAGCTTCACCTGAGCACCCTGCCCGGCAGCCTCGAGATCCTGGACTTCTACGGCGACTACGGGTTCACCGACCGGTTCTCGCTGAGAGCCGGCCTCACCAAGATCCCGTTCACGCGCTATCGGCTGAACGGGTTCCGTAGCCTTTCCATGGTGGACTGGGGGATAGTGACCTACTACTTCGGCACCGAGCGGCAGCTCGGCATACTCTCCCACAACGGCATGGGCAAGAAGGACGGGGTCGAGTACGAGGTCGGGATCTTCACGGGCGAGTACTCGCGGCCCAACCACGCGGCCGGCCTCGCGAGCATCTTCGGGGAGAACCTGCCCAACTACTTCGACCTCACTGCCCCGTTCGCGGTCACCAGGATCCACCCGGAGATCGCCTTCCACCTGGCATACAACTTCGGCGGGTTTCAGCACGATCCCGAGGCGGACGTGCACGGCGGGCCGCCCAGGTTCTCGGTCGGCCTGAGCGGCTCGTGGGACATGCGTCCGGACGTTGCGCAGGACCTCGCCGTCGCGCTTTCCCCCGAGATCTGGTTCAAGGCCTACGGGTTCGCCCTCCAGGGAACCGGCTACGTCTCGTTCTACGAGAGGGACTCCAAGCTGTCCGACATGATCCTCGCGCTCACCGGCGTGGTCGCCAAGGCGAGCTACACGATCAGGAAGCGGGTCGAGATCGCCTTCCAGTACGCGCTCGTGGACGTGCAGAAGGATCTGAGGGCGGACGCCAAGGCGAGAGCGGCCGCGATCATAGCCGCAGAGACCGATCCGGACGCCCAGGCCGCGCTCACCGACAAGTACAAGAACGCCGGGAAGATGATGAGGAAGCAGGAGCTCGTGTTCGCGACCACGGTATTCCTGGCAGGCCAGTCGCTCAAGTGGACGACCGAGATCGCCTACGTGTGGACGACGAACGCGACGTCCGGCACCTTCGACGGCCATCACAACGGCGAGCAGGGCGACGTCCGGGTGAGATCGCAGATCCAGCTCGTGTTCTGATCAGGGGGGCGGATCTTCCGGGCTACAGCCTCGTATCGACGCAGATCAGCTCGCCCGCGGGCCCGCGCGGGAGGCAGCGGTACTCGCCGCACGACGGGTACCACGGGCTCGCCATATCCTCTTCGGCGTTCCAGCGGCACTCCGAGTCGCGCGTGCATGCCGGGCGACATGTCATGGAGGTGACCGTGGTGCCC
>CAZGVR010000343.1:0-4798 GCA_964528945.1 uncultured Myxococcales bacterium | reverse complement strand
CTCAGCGTACACGAACGGCTTGGGCGCGGATCCGGGCGATCTCCTGGCCGTGACCCCGTCGTTCATTCCGCCGTCGGCCGCATTGAACCATCCGGTGGATCCCACCCATGCCCGTATCTCGCCCGTCGGGTTGTGCATGACGACCACTGCCGCATTGGTCACGTCGCTCCCCTCGAGCCCTGCCACCGACGCCGCGGCCAGCTGCTCGGCCGCGCGCTGGAGCCTGAGGTCGATGGTGGTCGTGACCTTGCCCGCCACGAACCTCTGCTCGTGCGACCGCTCGATGATCTCCTCGGCGAGGTGCGGCGCCTCGAAGGATCCGCTGCCCTGCCGGATGCCCGGCGGCAAGGAGCAGGAGTGATCGTACTCCTCGGCCGTGATCGACCCCTTCTCGCGCATGAGGCCGAGGACCCAGAGCCTCCTCTGCTCGAGCCGCTCCGGATGCCGCCACGGGTCCATGGTGGCCGGCCCCTGCACCATGGCCGCGAGCGCCGCAGCCTCGGAGAGGGACAGGTGGGCCGCCGGCTTGTCGAAGTAGGTCGTGGACGCCATCTCCACCCCGCGCGCGAGGTGGCCGAACGGGACCCAGTTCAGGTAGGCCTCGAGCACCCGGTCCTTGCCCAGGGCCCGCTCGTAGTGAAGCGCCGCCATCATCTCGACCGTCTTCATCCATGGCGAGCGCGGGTGCCTGACGCCGCCGGTGGTCATCTTCACCAGCTGCTGGGTAATGGTGGACGCGCCTGACACTATGCGCCCGGCCGCGGCGTTCTGCAGCAAGGCCCTCAGCACCGCCAGTGGATCCACTCCGGGGTGCGCGAGGAAGCGCTCGTCCTCGGCCGCCACGACTGCCGGCACGACGTGCGGCGAGATCTCGTCGAGCCTCACCCACCGGCCACGGTCGCCCTGCCCGCCCAGCGGCTCCCTGACGAGCCGTCCTTGCCGATCCAGGATGCGGATGCCGACCATGCGGTCCGGGGAGACGAGCGCCGCCGGATCCCCCAGCGAGTGCCCCACGGCGTAGCTGCCGGCCAGGAGCAGGAGGCAGGCTGCCACGCTGGCGTGGACCGGCGGGCGGGCCGCCACGAGGATGGCGAGGCCGCCGCGCCGCACCAGCCGGCGCGCGGACGCGGCGCGCTCACTCGACAACGAACGTCCCGGCCCCGGTCCGGCCGAAGACCTCGGGGTCGTACATCTCGTGGACCTTGGCAGGGGCCACGACGAACTCCCCGGGCGTGGTGGCGCGGGCGACGTAGCTGTACCTGTAGATCCCGGGCTGCAGCTCGTCCGCGAACAGGAAGACGCGGTCGTCGTGGATCTCGACGTGGTAGAACGGGGAGTAGTACCAGTAGCTGCCGTACTGCGCCGGCGCCGCGGTCAGATCGCTGAGGCTCGTGGTCTGGAACTTCGAGTTCAGCACCTCCACTCCGGCGGGGAGGGGGTCCTCCACGGCCACGAAGTGTCGCTTGCCCGTCACCACGATCGTGAGGGTCACGACCAGGTTGTCCCCGACCTTCATGGTCCCGAGCTTGCCGCCGCTCGAGATGACGGCCGCGCCTCCGCCTGCGGAATCGGGATCCACGGCCGGGAGCGAGTACTCGCGCTCGAGGAAGAACCCGCGGTCGATGGGATCCTCGGGCAGATCCTCCCTGGCGTACGTGAGCGAGGCGGAGTAGTAGAGGCGTCCAGGCCCCTCCTTGGAGAACCCGATGAAAGAGCCGGTCCCGCCGAGCAGCTGCTGCATGGGGATGGAGGCGATCTCCTCCTCGAGGCTCCGGCCCTCGAACGAGGCCTCGTGGACCTGCTTGGAGCCGAACCACACGCCCGCCTGGAAGTCCGGCACCTCGGCCTCCCTCTCCTTCATGTACTCCGAGAGCGCGAGCAGCGCCCAGGCGTCGTTCTGCGTGGACCCCCAGGTACCGTCCTCCCCGCGCGACTCCATGATCCAGTGCGCCATCTTCGGGACCAGGAAGTGGTCCGGGTCCACGTCGAGCAGGACGCCGAGCGCCATGGCCGTGTCCCTCACGTCCGAGTGCATGAGGTAGAGGTACTCGTCGCCGAGGTTCTCGAGGAGGTGTGCGGAGGACTGGGTCTCCTGCACGCCGTTGAGCGCGGTCCTCAGGAGCTCCTTCACGCGCTCCTCGTCGCCGCCCGTCAGGTGCATCGCGTCCGCGAGGAGCAGCCTCGAGAAAAGGGGCAGCGACTCCCGCTGGTCGTAGAGGTGGTCGTGGTAGTCGGCCTCGGGCTTGCCGATCTCGGCGAGCACGTAGACCACGTAGGTCTTGGTCGGGGTGGACACGTGTTGCCACCAGGCCGGCTCCGGATAGCAGTGGAGATCCCCGCGGAGCACGTCCCTCAGGTAGCTGGCGCCGGCCATCATGGTCTCGTCGCTCCCGTCGCGGCCGCGCGCGGCGGCCTCGGCGAGCCCCCACCGCACGTAGGCGGAAAGCCACGGGTAGGGGCAGGCGCTCTCCGAGAAGAACCCCCAACCACCGGAGTAGCCCTGCATGGCCTCGAGGTCCGCGACGGTCTTGGACAGGCGCTCCCTGTCGACCTCGACTTCCATGCCGAAGACCTGGACCATTTCCCCGAGCGCGACCATGGGGACCATCCTGCTCGTGAGCTGCTCCGCGCACCCGTACGGGTAGCGGACCAGGCTCTCCACCGCCCGGTCCAGCCCGACGAGCGCCGTGGAAGCGAGCTTCACGTCCAGGCCGCCCGTGTCCTTGCGAACACCCTTCAGCTCCCCGAGGCCTTCCATGGCCGTGCCCGTAGTCTCCCCGTAGGTCGCCACGGTCTCGGTCACGACCGGAAGGTACACGGGCCGCTCGAGGCGGAGGGCGTCGTCCATGATCTCGCCCTTCACCCTGAACGTGAAGGACGCCTCGCCTGCAGCCCTGGCCTCGAACGGGAACCGCACGAGCACCGAGCCTCCCTTGGGCAGATCGACCTCGCGAGGCAAGGCGTCGGCGAGATGTATCCCCTCGGCCTCTGCCGACACGGTGACCTTGCCGGCGCCGCCGCCGCCGTCGTGCACTATCACGCCGGCCTCGAACCTGTCCCCCACCCTGAGGAACCGGGGCATCGCCGGCTTGAGCAGCAGCGGCTTGGACACGCGGAACGCGTCGTGCCCCCTGCCGAAGCAGTCGTCCTGCGTGGAGGCCACGGCCATGACCCGGAACTGCGTGAGGCTGTCCGGCAGCACGAAGGAGACCTTGCCCTTCCCGGACGGGTCGGTGACGAGGTCGGGCTTGAAGAAGACCGTGGTCCTGAAATCCTGCCTGACCGGGCTGCCTGCGGATTCCTCGTACCCGCCGCCCCCGGCCTCGCCCTTGTCCGTCCCGAAGGGCTGGCGGATCAGGAGGTCCATGCGGCCATCCGTGTTGGCGACGCCCAGCTCGCGCTCCTTGTAGAAGTACCCCACGGGATCCGGCTCCTGGTACCCGGTGAGCATGAGCACGGCCTCGTCCACCACGAAGACCGTGACCTCGGCCACGCGTCCCTTCTGGGCGGCGTCCATCACGTCGACCTCGATCTCGACGGTGTCCCCGGGCCGGTAGCTCGGGGCGTCCGTCTTCACGTCGACGTCGAGGACCTTGTCCTCGAGGCCCACATCGAGGGTCGCGTACCCGATCCTCATCTCCGGCTTGCCCGGATCCGGCCCGCCCTTAGGGGGTGCTTCCTTGGTCCGGCCGCGCACCAGGGCCACGGACACGTATATGTTCGGCCTCATGTCGTCCGTGATCGGCACCTCCACGATCGCTGCGCGGTCGGACATCCGCATACGCTTCGCGTCCGATATCGAGTGGTGCTCGATCGTGACCAGGGCCTCCGCGTCCGGGAACGGGTTCTGCACCAGGATCCGGGCAATATCGCCCACCTGGTAGACGTCCTTGTCCGGGACCATCTCGAGGGAGATGCCGTCCGACCCCATCCACGAGACCTCGCCCGTGCCCCACGACCACACCGAGATCGACGAGGCAGGGGCATTGCCGGTCGCGAGCTTGCACGAGCCGACCTTCGTGTCCTCGGAGGTCCACGAGCCGTAGGAATCCTCGTACATGCCCTCGCCCTCGACGTACTTCCACTCGCGGCGGAAGATCGTGAGCTCGGCCTTCCGTCCCTGGATCGCCTTCCCGCCCGGGTCGACCGCGATCGCGCTCACCGGCACCGACTTGCCGGCCTCCACGAGCCAGTCGTCGGTCCGGAGCCCGAGGTAGAAGGAGGCCGGGTGCACCAGGACCCTCGACCTCGCGGCCACGCTGCGCGAGTCCGGGCCCGTCACAGTGGCCTCGATCATGAAGCTCAGCGGACCGCTCATGTCGCCGATGTCGGTGTCGAACTCGAGCGTGTGCGAGCCCTGCGAGTCCAGCTGGCCGTTGTCGTAGTGGGAGAGCCCGTCCCATGCGCCCTCGTACGCCGAGTCCGACGAGTACTCGTAATCGTCGAACACGTACTCCTCCCAGCCGTCGGGCTCGAACCACGATCTCGACGCCGAGGCCCACCAGCTGATATCGGCCCCTCCCATCGGGGCGCCGAACAGGAACTCGCCGGACGCCGAGACCCTGACCTTGTCCCCCTTCACCACCTCGTGCGTCACCGTGGTCACGTCCACGCGGAACGAAGGCGGCTCGTACTCCTCGACGCCGAACGAGCCGCCGATCGTGTAGCGCCCTTCCTCGTCCCCGGAATCAGGGAACAGCTTCACCGAGTAGTAGCCGAGGGCGGCGCCTCCCGGGATTGGAACCGCGACGTGGACACCGCCGAATCCGTTGGCAACCACGTCCTCCCTCACGAGCTC
>CAZGVR010000342.1:3367-4804 GCA_964528945.1 uncultured Myxococcales bacterium | reverse complement strand
GGAGCCTGATGAGCGAGAAGGGCATGGCCGTTTCCGATCTGGCCAGGCGCGCCGGCGTTAGCAGGCAATCCGTCTACCACCTGATGCGGGACGACTTCCGTCCCTTCCCGCCCGCGCTGGAGTCCGTTGCAAGGGCCCTCGGGGTCGACACCGCGCACCTCGTAGGCGGGATGACCGGCCCGGGAAGCAGGATCAGGGACATGCTCGCACTCCTCGACCAGGCGGGTGACGGGGATCCGCGTGCATTCGAGACGTTGCCTGCATCGCTTCTGGACACCCGCGGGAGCGGCCTGGGCCTGGTCGTCGGGATCGATCGCTTGAATTCGCAGATCCTCGCGGCCGCGGCCGCCGTCGCGCGCGTGATCGACGACCGGCACTGGCTCGCCTCGGTGGAGCGGGACCTCTCGTCCCGCGCGAGGCCGGGGGCCGCGTTCTTCTTCGGCTCGACGCTGATGGATACGGCACGGATCGCGGTAGCCACCCCGGAGCCGATGAGGAGGCATCTCGTGTTCGGAGCCTTCGACATGGGCGATTTCTCGAGGCACCTCGGGTGAGGCTCATCACGCGCGAGGATCTCGCAAGCGCCATCGAGGGTGCGTCCAGGTTGATCGCGAGCCCCGTCGATATAATCCTCGTCGGCGGCGCCGCCGTCCTCGTATGGTGCAAGGACGGCACGGCGACGAAGGACATCGATGCGATGTCCACCGACGGCCTGGATGCGTTCGAGGATGCGCTGCGGAGCTGGTCCGCATCGCGCGGGCAGGCAGCGCTCGCGATAGACCGCAGGGCAGACCCCTTCGAGGTCTACTACCCCGAGGACTGGCGTGATCGCATCGTCCTCGCGGAGAGCGTTTCCACGGATCGCCTGCGCGTCCACGTTCCGCGGCCCGAAGATCTGGCGGTCGCCAAGATCTTCAGGTTCGCGGCCAAGGATGCCGAGGACATCCTGAAGCTGTCGACCGTGGCCGACTTCGACCCGGACCTGTTCCAGGCGGGATTCGTGAACGTCCTTCCCGTCTCCATCGGAAACCAGCGGGATCACGCCATCTCGTTCGTGATCGCCTGGAACAGGCTCTATCCCGACCGTAAGCTCGAGGTGGACGAGATCTGGAAGCGGGCCGGGCTCCACTAGCGGAAGAACCGCTGAACGTAGTCCCCCCCGGCAGCCGGGCGGTCGGGCTACTTCAGGGCGTCCTTCAGCTTGGATCCGAGCACGTCGCCCGTGAAGGGATCGTCGATGATCGACTGCACGAAGGCCTTTCCCTCGTCGCCGCCGAACTTGGTGATGGCCTTGGCCACGTTCACGAGCACGTCGATCTGCTGCGAGAGCGACGAGTCCGCGTGGTACAGGGTGAGGAACTTCTCGAGGTCGGGCAGCGCGGACACGTCGCCGATGACCAGGATCGCGGCCGTCAGCTCCACGAGGTCCGCGGCCGC
>CAZGVR010000342.1:2468-3274 GCA_964528945.1 uncultured Myxococcales bacterium | reverse complement strand
GACTTCTCGTTCGCGTGCGCGAGCGCCGAGGCGATCGCGCCGACCGGCGGCGCGCCCTGGTCCTCGAGGAAGTCCGCGTGGTACTTGAGCGCGTCCTTCAAGAACTGGACCCCGCCCTCGCGCTCCCTGAGCATGAGGGCCGCCTGGTCGCGCATGGCCTTGGGCACGTACGTGGACCTCATGATCTCGAGGAGGTCCATGGTGATCTCCTCCTCGGGCAGCTTGGCCATCAGCTCGAGCGCGTACTTCCTGAGCGGCAGGACCTGCGTGTCCACGTCGAAGACGAGGTCCCTGAGGCCCCACAGCAGGCTCCTCTGCTCGCCGGTCACCTCGGGCGACCACGCGCCCGCGTCGAAGGCCGCGCTCTCGGCCTTGCCCTGGATCGACCCGACCTCCTTCGCGAGGCCCGTGGCCCCGCTCAGGAACACGATCCTGCCGGTCTCCTCGATCGCGAACACGCCGCTCCTGCCGGCCGAGGCCCACACCAGCGGCTTCTCGCTCTTGTACACCCAGCGGGCCCCTCCGGTGCCGGCGTCCAGCGAGAGCACGTACGTGTAGTAGAGGAACCCGATCGATCCGTCCGCGAGCGCGAGGGCGTCCTCGGCCTTCTCCACGGCCGGGCTCCAGAGCAGGCGGATGCGCGCCTTGGCGCCCTGGACCGACTTCGATCCCTCGTACGTGTCGGGGAAGAGCGGCGGCTGCCCCGGCATCGGTGGCGGACCGAAGTCGAGGTGCGCGGCCCCACCCTTGGTCCCGCCCGCGGCCCGCGGCGTGAGCCGCATGAGGTCCTTCTTGGACCCGTAGAA
>CAZGVR010000342.1:0-2458 GCA_964528945.1 uncultured Myxococcales bacterium | reverse complement strand
GAGTATCCTGCAGATCTCCTGGCCCGATCGCGCGTCCAGGACCGAGATGGTCTGCCTGTCCCACGGAACGAACGCGAGACCGCCGCGCGCGGCCGGCGCGCCCAGCATCTTCTCGACCTCGGCCGACCACTTCTTGCCGCCCGAGGCCGCGTCGAGCGCCATGACCACCCCGTGCCTGCCCGTCGCGGCCAGCCCGCCGTCCGTGTTGCCCTGCGTGACGATGACCAGCCCGGAGTCGAACGCCGCGCCGTAGTAGTAGGGCTGGTCGAGCGCGCGCGACCACAGCTTCCTTCCGCTCGAGACGTCCAGCGCGACCAGGTCCTCCCCGGATCTCGCGACCACCACGCCCGGCCCGATGGTCGGGATCGAGTCCACTGCCATGGTCTCGGTCCAGAGCGTCGAGCCCTTCTCGAGGTCCACGAGCGCGATCGCCTTGCCGCCGTCCATGACCACGGCCGCGACCGGCGCGCCCGTGCCGTTCACCGGGTCCGTGGTCGAAGACGGCTCGCCAACCGTGGACAGGACCACGTCGATCTGCTCCGGCTTGTTGTCCGGGAACAGGTTCGTGAATGCCGCGGCCTTGCCGGGGCCGCACCCGGCGGCGAGGAGCGCCGCGCCTAGCACCTGGATGGTCACCTGAATCCTTCGCATCTGATCCTCGCTGGTCATGCTTGCCCCGCGCGGGGACGCCCGCAGCATCTGGACGGGCTTCAAGATATCGCGGCGAACCCGCGATTACAAGGTGGGGATTTCGCGATGGGGGGAGCTACGGGCGGGTGACCACGGCCTGGTAGGTGTTCTCGAGGACGTCGAACGACCACGTCGGGTTGTGGATGCCGAAGCTGCCGTCGGACTCCATCAGGCCAAGGTTCCAGAACGCCTTCACCAGGACGTCGGCATAGGCGATGAGCGTGGCCGAGGCGGCCGCGTTCTTCAGGCTGCCGACCTGGAAGTAGAGATCGGTCAGGTTCTCGGTCCCGGAGCAGCCCGTGCCTGCCCATGTGACGGAAACCGGGATCCCTACCGTGATCCTGAATCCGGTCTGTCCGTGGATGTGCTCGAACCCGATGTCCGTGGGCACCTGGTTGACGACCACGTTCGAGGTGCTGGACGACGACGAGGAGTAGCAGTCCGTGACCGGGTTCCATGCGCGGATGGTGAATCCTCCCTCGGTGACCGCGGCATCGATGACCCCTAGCACCTCGGTAGCGATGACGTCCTGCAGATCCAGGACCCGCATCTCGAACATGGCCTGCGTTCCCTCGCCGGTCACACCCTCGCCGTGGCAGCTCACGCACAGCTCCTCGTTGAGCTTCCACGAGTGCGCGCCGGTCATGCCGCCGTCCTCGGACTCTGCCATGTGGCAGGATACGCACGTGTCGCCGATCGCGCCGTGGTTGGAGATCGCGTATCCGCCGCGCCCGACGAAGTAGGCATTGTAACCCATGAGCACGTCGGTCTGCGCCGAGTAGTGAGGGCCCGAGTAGCTGGTTAGCGCGGGCCCGTAGTCGTCGTGCAGGTAGGGAAGCAACGAGGAGTTCATGCCGTTCCTCGTGTTGTGGCACGCCATGCAGATGGCGCCCTTGCCCACGCCCTCGACGCCGAACCCCGACGGAAGCAGCGGGATCTCGTCGTAGACCCTGAGCTGGTTCGGGTTTGTGTTGTCGTGCGGGTCGTGGCACGTCTGGCACGTGATCGGCTCGACCGTGGCGTCGACGAGACCCATGGCCGTGAAGAAGTTCTGCGCCTCGGTCGAGGTGCAGGTACCGGAACCGGAGGGCGGAACGCACACGATCGTGTTCGGGTTGCCGGCCTCGAGCCTCTCGGAGTACGAGAGGAATCCCTGGCTGGCGTGGCAGCGGCCGCAGTGGCCTGCCGAGGTAGTGCGCTTCTCGTAGGTACCCTCCTCGCGAGCGAACTCGACATCCGAGTGCGGGGTCCGGGCCCACTCGTTAGGGAAGTCGTGGTGCGTGGGAGCGTCGTGGCACTGGCCGCACATGCCCATGTTCACGGTCTGGCGTCCTGCCGAGGCAGCCGAGTGGCTGGCCGGCTGCGGCCCGTGGCAGCTCTCGCACTGGATGTTGCCGAGCTTGGCCACGGCGGGCTCCGCCGTGACCAAGTCGTCCCAGTTCCCTGCCTCGAGCGTGGTCGGGAAGCTCCATCCCTCGGTCGAACCCGCCGTTGGCTGCGGCCACGCTGTAGCCGGTCGTGTGGCATCCCAGGCAGCCCGAGCCGTAATGATCGCTCACCTCTCCGTCGACGCCCCTCGCGAACACGGAGGAGTGGCCCGTGCCGGACCATGGCGTGAACGTGTCGGGCGCGATCGTATCGCTGTGGCAGCCCGTGCACGCGGTCGAGTAGTCGGTCATGGCACCGCGCCAGTTGCCGGCCGTGATCGTGAAGGAAGGTCCGCCCGAGAGCGCCAGGGTGTAGGTGCCGGCCGCTGTCGGGATGAAGC
>CAZGVR010000341.1:0-4815 GCA_964528945.1 uncultured Myxococcales bacterium | reverse complement strand
CGTGGACCTCCTCCCCGAGATGGAGTTCCCCATGCTCTCGGTGCTGACCCAGTACCCTGGCGTGGCTTCCGAAGACATGGAGAACCTGATCACCAAGCCCATCGAGGGCGTGGCCGGCACGACCAAGGGCGTCAAGAAGATCCGCTCCTTCAGCCAGGAGGGGGTCTCGGTCGTGCAGATCGACCTCGAGTGGGGCACCAACCTGGACGTGGCGGCCCAGGACATCCGGAACGCGATCGGCCTGATCCGGGACTTCCTGCCCGCCGACATGCGCGAGCCGTTCGTGCTCAAGTTCGACACCACGGCCATCCCCGTGGTCATGTTCGCCATCGTCTCGAACTCCATGTCGACCTACCAGCTCCGACGCTCAAGGAGAAGCTCGAGCGGCTCGACGGCGTGGCCTCGGCCATGATCATAGGCGGCGAGCAGCGCGAGATCCTGGTCGAGGTGGACCGCGACGAGATGCAGGCGCGCGGGCAGTCGCTGAACGACATCACCATGATGCTGCGCATGCAGAACCTGAACCTGCCGGGTGGCCGCGTCGTGGAGGGCCACGAGGAGCTCCTCGTGCGCAGCCTGGGCGAGTTCGAGGACGTGGACGACATCGGCCGCATCGTCGTCGGCGCGGGTGCGGACATGAAGCCCGTCCGCCTCAAGGACATCGCGAGGGTCGCCAACGTACCCAAGGAGGCGCGCGACTACTCGAGGACCAACGGCGAGGACTGCATCATGATGATGGTCATGAAGGAGTCCGGCGCCAACACGCTCGGCGTCTCCGATACGGTCCTCGAGGAGATCGAGAGGTCCGCCGAGTACCTTCCCGCGGACGTCGAGCTCCTCACGTACTTCGACTCGGGCGAGTTCATCAGGAAGGTGACCGAGCGCAGTGCCTGGGCCGGCATCCAGGGCGCCATCCTGGCGATGCTCATGATCCTTCTCTTCCTCAAGTCGATCCGCCCCACGCTCGCGATCGGGGTCGCCATCCCGCTCTCCATCCTGTTCTCGTTCATCCCGCTCTACTTCGTGGGCTACACGATCAACATGATGACCCTCTGTGGCTTCGCGCTCGGCGTGGGCATGCTCGTGGACAACGCGGTCGTCGTCATCGAGAACATCTTCAGGCACCTCGAGATGGGCTAGGACAGGTTCACGGCCGCCGCCCGCGGCACGCACGAGGTCGGCGACGCCATCGTCTCCTCCACGCTCACGACCGTCGTGGTCTTCCTTCCGATGCTCTTCGCGGAGGGCATCCCCGGCCAGCTCTCCAAGGGAGTGGCCTCGACCGTGGCCTTCTCGCTGCTCGCGTCCCTGTTCGTGGCCCTCACCATAGTGCCCATGCTGGCCTCGGTCTTCTTCCGCGCAAGGACCGAGATCGCGGTCGGGGTCAAGGGGTCCGGCGCGTACGCGAAGATGCAGTCCCGCTTCCAGGAGGGGCGCATCATGGGCTGGGTCAAGGACCGGTACGAGTCCGTGCTCAGGTTCTCGCTGCGCCGCTGGGTGCGGCCGGTCGTGTTCGTCGCGGTGATGTTCGTGGCGCTGCTCTCGGGCGGGCTCATGTTCCTGGTCGGCGCCGAGTTCATGCCCGTGTCGGACCAGCAGTTCCTGCCCATGAAGGTGTCCCTGCCCGTGGGCACGAGCCTGGAGACCACGGATCGCGTGGTCCGGCAGATCGAGCAGACGCTCTCCAGGACGCCAGAGGTCCAGCTGATCGGCGCCTGGGGAGTAGTGAGCGAGGCCACCCAGCAGGACGTGGCCTACGGCTCGGCCGACGCCGGCGTCAACTTCGCGCAGGTCTTCGTCAAGCTCTCCGAGAAGACCGAGCGCACGCGCTCGTCCATGGAGATCACGGACGGCCTCAGGAAGGAGATGCCGGACGTGGAGGGCGGCAAGTTCGATTTCCCGGACATGAACGCCCAGATGTTCGGGTCCATGGACAAGCCCATCACCGTGAACGTGTACGGCCGCGACCTCGCCACGCTCAAGAAGCTGTCCGAGCGGGTGGCCGACTCGATAGTGGGGATCGAGGGCCTGCGGGACGTGGACACCTCGCTCAGGAAGGGCCAGCCCGAGATCGGCGTGAGGATCGACCGGGAGCGCGCTGGCAACATGGGGCTCACGGCCGGCCAGGTGGCGAGCGAGATCCAGACCGCCATGCTCGGCACGATCGCGACGGCCCTGCGCCAGGGCGGAGAGGAGCTGGACGTGAGGCTGCGCTACGCGCCGCGCTTCCGGTCCAGCAGGGAGTCGCTCGCGCACATCCCCATCAAGACGCCTTTCGGCACGTACGTGCTCGTGACCGACCTGGCCGTGCTCGAGGCCGGCTCCGGCGCGGTCCGCATCGACCGCGAGGGCCAGATGCGCAAGGCCGTGATCGGCGCCAACTACGTGGACCGCGACCTGAACTCGATAGTCAAGGACATCAAGGCGAAGCTCCACGACATCGAGAAGAAGGAGTTCCCGGCCGGGTACTCGACCGAGATCACGGGCCAGTACGAGAAGATGCAGGACTTCAACGACTACCTCGTGCTCGCGTTCCTGCTCGCGATCCTGCTCGTCTACATGGTCATGGCCGCCCAGTTCGAGTCCTTCGGCCAGCCCTTCATAGTCATGTTCACCATGCCGCTCGCTCTCATCGGCGTGGCCGTGCTCCTGTTCCTGACCGGCAACCGCTTCAACGTGGTCTCGGGCATGGGCGTCGTGATCCTCGCGGGCATCGTCGTGAACAACGGCATCATCCTCATCGACTTCGTGAACCAGCTCAGGCAGAGGGGGCTGGACACGGTCGAGGCACTGGTCGAGGCCGGCCGCACGCGTCTCAGGCCCATCCTCATCACGTCGCTCACCACGATAATCGGCATGCTGCCCATGGTCTGGGACCGCGGCGACGGGAGCGAGATGCGGTCGCCCATGGCTATAACCGTCATCGGCGGGCTCGGGACCTCGACGTTCCTCACGCTCGTGTTCATCCCGGTCGTATACTCCCTGTTCGACAGCGTGGGCCGGCGGCTCGGCTTCAGGCGCCTGCGCATCACCTTCGCGCCCGAGCCTGCTCAGGGGCCTGTGCCGGCCGCAGCACCCGCCCAGCCCGCACCCGCGCAACACGCGCCCGCCCAGTCCGCGCCCGCGCAACACGTGCAAGCGCAGCCTGCGCAATCCGGGGCGGCGGCCCCCCTCGTGATCGAAGCCCAGCTCGGGCAGGAGGCGAACGGCTGATGCTTGGACTCGAGGAAGGCGGGCTGGACGGCGCGAGGCGCTTCAGGATCGCGCTCGGGGTCGCGTCCCAGGCCCTGATCATCCTGGTGCTGGTGGCGCTCGCCATCAGGGAGCTCGCCGTCATCCTCCAGCCGCTCGCCATCTCCATCTTCCTCCTCTACCTGATACTCCCGGCGCACAGCTGGCTGGTCAGGCACCGCATCCCCTCGGCCGTTTCCTACCTCCTGCTCGTGGTCCTGGTCCTCGGGATCACGGGCGGGCTCTCGGTGATGGTCATGACGAGCCTCTCCACCATCACATCGAAGACCGCGGTCTACGAGCACCGCCTCGACGTCATCTACGGGATGCTCGTCGGCGCCGTGCCGTTCCACGTCCCGGGCTTCGAGGTCGCCCATGTGCGCGACCTGCCATTCGTCCAGGAGATGATGGACGAGAACCTCCTGAAGACGGTGAGGTCCACGCTCGGCACGTTCCTCGGCTTCTTCACCTCGACCCTGGTGGTCATCATCTACACGATCTTCCTCGTGGCCGAGGCTGCGGGCTTCCGCCGCAGGATCGTCACTGCCCTCGGCGAGGAGCAGGGCGGCCGCATCATGGAGATCGTGGGGTCCATCAACGTCGCGATCTCGCGCTACATCGCCGTGAAGACCTTCGTGTCGATCGTGGTCGCCCTGGTCGCGACCGCGGTCCTGGGCGCCTTCCAGGTGGACTTCTTCATCCTCTGGGGGTGCCTGACTTTCTTCGCGAACTTCATCCCCTACCTGGGCGCGGTCGTGCTCACGGCCATTCCCGTCATGCTGACCTTCCTCCAGTACGACGAGCCGTGGAAGGGGTTCGCCGTGCTCGCGCTGCTGTCCTCGGCCCACTTCCTGGTCGGCTACGTGTTCGAGCCGCTCCTCGCCGGCCGCCGCCTGGACGTGAGCCCCATCTTCATCCTGCTCTCGCTCGCGTTCGGCGGCTGGCTCTGGGGCATCACGGGCATGCTGCTCGCCGTGCCGCTCATGGTCATCCTCAAGATCATCCTCGGCAGCATCGACCAGACCAAGCCCATCGCCCGCTTCCTCGGCCACTGACCCGCTTCCCACTCCCCGCTCCCCGCGCCGCGCCCCGCGCCGCGCCCCGCGCCGCGCCGCGCCCCGCGCGCCCTCGTCCGAACCCCGTGCGCCCTCGTCCGAACCCCGTGCGCCCCTTCGGCCCTACCGCCGCCCATTGCCAATCCCGCCGCTCCGCCTTGCCATCCTGCCGCCACACGCCTTCCTCCCCTGCCGCTACATGCCTTCCACCCTCGCCGCGCTGCCACCTGCCGAGAGGCCGGCCCGTAGCCATGCTCGCCCCCTCCCCTTGGCCGATGACCGACATATCGAGCCGACCGATTTCTCCGCTGCCCGCCAGTCAGGTTTGAGACCGCGATCGGTATTGCCCTGTCCGCTCTCGAGCCCGGATCCTGGATAATCTTGCCACTAGTGCCAATTCAAGATTGCAATATATCACTCCGATATCCGCCGTGGTCCGCCCCGTCGCCTTTCATGACCTTTCGTGAACATCATCTGACCCCCCCACATCATCTGACCCCGCGCCCCCGTCGTCTGACCCGCCGCCCCC
>CAZGVR010000340.1:1802-4824 GCA_964528945.1 uncultured Myxococcales bacterium | reverse complement strand
ACTGCTTCCCGCGGCTCCTCCCTTGCCACGCGCCTCTCCAGGAAGCCGGGATGGTCTCCAGTCACGGCGCTCGCGCTGATGCTCTTCACTATGCTCTACTCGCCCTGCCTGGCCACGGTGACGGTCATCAGGCGGGAGACCGGTTCCTGGCGGTGGGCGCTGTTCGCCATGACGTACACGACGATCATCGCGATCGCCGTGGCCACCGCGATCCACACGATCGGATCCTTGTTGGGGTTGGCCTCCTGACCTGGCAGGCAGGACCCTAGAACGGCGGGATGCAGAACGTCTCGGTCGTCACGTACGGTATGGGACCGCATGTGTAACCCTCGGCCGCCCGGCACTCGGCCGAGCTGGTGCAGCGCTTCATGCACGCCCCGTATCCGCCCATGACGAGGCACCCGGTTCCGGGTCCGCACTCGGCCTCGCTCGCGCAGGAGCCCGAGCAGTACCCGCCCGGGAAATTGACGTACCCGTACAGGTTGGTCAGGCAGAACGCGGCCGTGGGAACGCCTCCGCAGGACGTCTCGTCGACGCAAGGGTCGCCGACCACGCCCGAGCCCGGCGGCGTGTCCACGGAGATGTCGGGCGGGGTGTCCACCCCGGGATCGGCGACCGGGTCGGGGATTGGGTCGGTCCCGGTGTCCACCCAGATATCCGGGGTGGGATCCGTGGAACCGTCGGCGTCGTGCTTCTCTACCGTTCCGCCGCACGCAACGAGGATACACGACGCCACCAGAATCGACGTGCTGTCCATCCGCATGAGGCAAGGATAGCCGACGGAAAGCCGGGCCGCAATCTCCGAGTGCGGACCCCAGTTCGCGGGCCGGCCGGGATCCGGCCCCGGATCTCGCCGGGAACCTTTGCTTGATCGGGTCTTGACGGCGTGGCATACACGGTCGCCGTGTCCGGTGGGCTCACAGGGGAGATCGCCGCTCTCTGCACCGCGTTGTGCTGGACCGGGACGTCGCTCGCGTTCGAGTCGGCCGGAAAGCGGATCGGATCCCTGTCCGTGAACATCATCCGCCTCGGAATGGCCTTCATCCTCATCTCGGTCTACTGCTGGATCGCGCGCGGGGCTCCGCTCCCCATCGACGCTCCCCCTCACTCGTGGCTGTGGCTGGGGGCATCCGGCCTGGTGGGCTTCACCCTCGGGGACATGTGCCTCTTCCAGGCCCTTGTCGTCTCTGGCTCCAGGGTCGCAACCCTGATGATGTCCCTGGTCCCGCCGCTCACGGCCCTCATCGGCTGGCTGCTGCTCGGCGAGACGCTGACCATGGTGGACCTCGGCGCCATGGCCCTCACCCTTGCCGGCGTGATCATCGTCGTTGGCGAGAGGAGACGGCAGGTCGACGCGGACGTGCCGCCCTCGAGGATCACGCCGATCGGGATCCTGCTGGGCGTCGGCGGTGCAGTGGGCCAGTCCATAGGGCTGGTCCTCAGCAAGATAGGCATGCAGATCGAGGGGCCTGGCGGCGAGGAAGCGCTCTACGATCCGTTCTCGGCGACCCAGATCCGGATCATCGCCGGCATCCTCGGCTTCGCGATCATCTACGTCATCATCGGATGGTGGCCCCGCGTGATCTCCAGCCTGCGCGACACGGGAGCGATGCTCAGGGTCGGGCTCGGAGCGACGTTCGGGCCGTTCCTGGGAGTGTCGCTCTCCCTGGTCGCGGTCCAGCACACGTCCACCGGGATCGCGGCGACCATCATGGCGATCACGCCCATCCTGATCATCCCGGCGACCGTCGTCGTCCACAAGGAGCGCGTCTCGGCAAGGGCGGTGGCGGGTGCCCTCCTGGCCTTCGCGGGCGTCGCGACGCTCTTCCTGGCCTGACCTACTGCGCGAACTTCGGGATGAACGGATCCTCGAACCGGTCGGGGAGGAAGTAGTACTCGCGCGGCTTGAAGAGCCTCTGGAGGATCTGGTTCCCGAGCGTGTTGACCCCTTCGCTCGGGAAGCGCTCCACCGCCTGCTGGAAGGCGGCCTCGTTCGGCGTCTGGATGAAGGCCTTCACCGGCTGGAGCGAGGCGAGGTAGACGAGGTTCACGTCGATGTTGGATCTGATGACGACGTGCGGGAAGTGACGCCTGAGGGTGTTGAGCAGGACCTTGCAGTACTCCTCGTCGCCCCTGTAGGCCCACACGGCCAGGATCCCGTCGCCGGAGAGCTTCTCCCTGGCCGCGGCGTAGAACTCGTCGGTGTAGAGGGGGCTCGAGTGGACGACGCTGGGCTCCTCGATGTCGATGACGATGGCATCGTACTTCCCGTCAGCCATCCGGACGTGGTGGTATCCCTCGTCCTCGACGACCTTGACGTTCTTCCTGTCGAGCACGTGGCCGGTCGAGTCCGCGAAGTGCTTCCGCGCCATGTCGATGACGACCGGATTGACCTCCACGACCTCGACGAGATCGATCGACGGGGACTCGGCGAGCGCGGACAGCGTGTAGCCGCACCCCAGCCCGATGGAGAGGACGTCGTGCTTGCGTCCGGCACCCCGGCCCTCGAGGGCCAGCGCCACGACCGCCCCCATCTCGTACTCGCTGTCGTTCCTGTTCTCCACGCACAGCACGCGGTAGTTCACGTACATGATCTTCCCGAGCTCGGGCCTCTCCCCGATCGTGATGACGCCGTAGGGGCTGTTCTCCCGGTCGATGACGTGGAAGAAGACCCAGGAATCGTCGTCGAACCACGCTGGCAGGTCAGTCCTCGGGCCGTCGGTCTCTGCACGTGTCCATCCCCTGGCGGTCAGCCACGTCGTGGCGGCGACGAGAGCGACCGCGGCACCGGCACCGGCCCATGTCCGCATCGAAGCCGCGGCCCAGCCGGCGACGATGAAGTTCAGGATGGCTGCCAGGAGGGCCGTGGCCTTCACCCCCAGGAGCGGGAGTGCCACCATCCCCGCAAGGAGCGCTCCCAGTGCGGATCCGGCCAGATCGAGGACGTAGACCCAGGCGATTCCCTCCTCGATCCCGGTGTCGCCGCCCGCCCCGCGGGACAGCACGAGCGGGAACACGACGC
>CAZGVR010000340.1:0-1792 GCA_964528945.1 uncultured Myxococcales bacterium | reverse complement strand
TCGGTAAAAGCGCGCTTGACCATCGCCTGGCAGTCGTCGATCTTCCCGCGGACCGCGATGGACGTGACGTTGCCGCCTATCGTCGTCATCTGCTTGCGCTGGCGCGTCGAGACCTCGTCCCTCGGGAAGAGGACCATGACCTGGATTCCCGGCACGCCCGCGAAGGCCTGCGCGACCGCGCTCCCGGTGTCGCCGCCCGCCCCGCGGGACAGCCCGGGAGGGAACACGACGCCCATGAGTACGGCCGGTATCCCCACGTGGACGGCGCAGACCAGCATCTTGAGGGCCAGGAACATCCAGCTGTTCGGCAGGGCCCGCTCCAGGGCATCGAGCACGGTCGGCAGGTAGCCGAAGTTGGCGAACTCCACGACCGCATACATCCCTGCGAGTGCCTGTGACGAGAAGACCAGGGTCCAGGCCGAAACCCGCCGGTGGAGCGCACGGAACACCAGCGTGCCTCCCGCCAGGCCGAGAAGGAAGGTCGCCAGCACGATTCCAACCGAGTAGGTGTTCTCGACGTAGAAGAAGAACAGCGTCTTGGTGGCGATCACCTCGTAGACGAGCGACGTGAGGCCCACGACGAAGGCGAGGACCAGTGTCCCGACTCGCCCTGGCTTCCCTTGAACCACGTGGCGCAGCATACACGCACCAGTGCACGGGGTTCAACGCCCCAGCAGGGCCGCCCCGGCCGTGCATTCCCCTTGCAGGACCCCGCCTCTGACGCTAGAAACATGATTGCATGCCCCGTAGCCACCAGCACCAGGCCGGCGACCTCCTCGGCCAGGGCGTGGGGGCGCAGCCGCCTCCGTCGGTCGTCGTTGTCGACGGCGAGTCCAACTATCGGGAGATCACGACCGCCATCCTGGAGAAGATGGGATACGACGTCGCGTGCTGCGGTACGGGCGAGGAGGCGGTGGCCTGCCTGACCAGGAAAGTGGCCGACCTCGTGATCATGGACAGCAACCTACCGGACATGCCCGGGGAGGATCTCCTGCGCAGGATGCGCCGGGCGCCCAGGTGGAGCCGGATCCCGGTGCTCGTGCTGTCGGCACGCAAGCAGACGGACGCCCACGTCCAGATGCTGGACCTCGGCGCCGACGACTTCATGCTCAAGCCCTACGAGAGCAGCATCCTCCTGGCGCGCGTGCGGTCGCTCGTCCGCCTCAAGCGCCTGAACGACGAGACCGAGCACTTCGAGAACGTCATGGCCGCCATGGTCTCCGCCGTGGAGGCCAAGGATCCCTACACGCGGGGCCACTCGGAGCGCGTGAGCAAGATAGGCACGCTGATCTCGGAGGCCATGGGCCTGGACGAGAAGACCAGGGTGCTGCTGAGGCGCGGCGGCCTGGTCCACGACATAGGCAAGCTGGTGGTGGACCTCTCCTTCATCCACAAGCCCGGGAAGCTGGACTCGGACGAGTGGGCGATTATGAAGACCCACCCCGAGGCCGGGGCCAAGATATGCGCCCCGCTCAAGTCGGCGCTGCCGCTCATCCCCCTCGTCCGCCATCACCACGAGCGGCTGAACGGCACCGGCTATCCGGACGGCCTGGTCGAGGACCAGATTCCCTTCGCGGTCAGGGTGATCTCGGTTGCGGACGTGTACGACGCGCTCACGACTAGCAGGGCCTACAGGTCGGCCCTGACCCATGCCGCGGCCATGGAGATCCTGTCGCGGGAGTCTCGCCTCGGATACTGGGACGCGGAGGTCGTTCGAGGGCTGCGGGCCATGGTAGATCGAGCGGTCTCGTCGGCCGGTGGATCCGGCACGGCAGGGGAACAGGCGGATCAG
>CAZGVR010000339.1:0-4847 GCA_964528945.1 uncultured Myxococcales bacterium | reverse complement strand
AGGAAGTCAGGTTCATCCCGGTCCGCTTCAAGGACGCGTACGGCCCGGTCGGCGCGTGGTTCCTTCTCTTCAAGAGCCGCGCCACGAACGCGATGGGCGGCGAGTACATGGTCGAGCGCGCCAGCGAGCTCGAGAAGTGGGTTCCCTACGGGAAGGCCAAGCCGATCCCCGCGAACCTGCGCAACTACCTGGGCATGCTCGACGTGAACGAGGGCAAGGGCCCGATCTACATGCGGACGGAGGAGGCCATCAAGAAGCTCTCCGACGCGATGCCCGACGAGAAGGCGCGGAAGAAGAAGCTGAAGCACCTCGAGGAGGAGGCCTGGGAGGACTTCCTCGACATGACGATCTCGCAGGCGCTCCTGTGGGCGTCCACGAACGTGTCTCCCGACGAGAAGTCCTCGGAGATCGCGGCCGCGGAGCCCTACTTCATCGGCTCGCACTCCGGCGCCTCGGGCGCGTGGGTCTCGGGTCCGGAGGACCTCCAGACCGACGCGACCAGGAAGGAGTACTTCTGGGGCTACGCACACATGTCCACCGTGAAGGGCATGTTCTGCGCGGGTGACGCGTCCGGCGCGTCCAGCCACAAGTTCTCCTCGGGTTCGCACGCCGAGGGACGCATATGTGCCAAGGCGGCGATCAAGTACATCGTCGAGAACAACACCCAGCCCAAGGTCGATGCGGGCAAGGTCGACGAGCTGAAGAACATGATCCTGAAGCCGCTGGAGACGTTCGAGACGCTCAGCAAGAAGACCACGGATCCGGACATCAACCCGGGCTACATCCGCCCGAAGATGTTCATGTTCCGCCTGCAGAAGATCATGGACGAGTACGCGGGCGGCGTCTCGGCCCAGTTCACGACCAACAAGAGCCAGCTCACGAGGGCGCTCGAGCTCCTCGGATACCTGAAGGAGGACTCCGCGAACCTGGCCGCAGCGGACCTGCACGAGCTCATGCGGGTCTGGGAGAACGTGCAGAGGATGTGGCAGGCAGAGGCCCACGTCCGCACGATCCTCTTCCGCGAGGAGACCAGGTGGCCGGGCTACTACTTCAGGGCCGACTTCCCCAAGATGGACGAGCAGAACTGGCACGTCTTCGCGAACATCAAGTGGGAGCCGGGCACTGGCGAGTGGAATCCCATGAAGAGGCCCATCCTCCGCATGGTGGATTAGCCACCCTCCCTTCGTTCTGACCAGCCGATAGATCACCCCGGGTCGAAACCTCTCCACACCTCCATGCGCCCTCACCTCTAGGGTGAGGGCGCGGGCCGCACGTTCATTGACACGCCCCCCCGGCCACACCATATTCCCGTGCGGAGGCCTGAATGAGCGATAGACCGACCTGTCCCCACTGTGGCGCGGCCATGCTGAAGTGGCGAACCCCGGCGTTCACGTCGTGGTCGGCAGAGTGGCAGTGGGTCTGCTTCAACGACGAGTGCAGCTACTTCGTGCGCGGCTGGGAGTGGATGATGGAGAGGTTCGCGCAGCACATGTCCTACCGCCACCGCAGGGATCCAGTGACCGGCGAGCAGGGGCCGGTGCCGGTCTGGAGCAGGGATGCGCTCCGCGAGGACATCATCCGGGAGGAGGACTGAGATGGACCAGCAGGACGAGCGCAAGGCGCTTCAGGACGAGATACTGACCGAGGCGCCGAGGCTCGGGCTCCAGGATCGCTTCCGCTTCACGTGCAGGCCCGGGGTCACCTGCTTCACGGACTGCTGCGCGGACTTGAACATAGTGCTCACGCCCTACGACATCCTCAGGCTCGAGCGCAGGCTCGGCATGGACTCCACGAGCTTCCTCGATCGCCACACCATCTCGCCCTTCACCAAGGACCAGAAGTTCCCGGTCAGGATGCTGAAGATGGACGGCGACGACAAGCGCTGCGCCTTCCTCGGGGAGGGCTCGACCGGCTGCACGGTCTACGAGGACCGGCCGTGGTCTTGCAGGATGTACCCGCTCGGCAAGGCCTCGCCACAGGCCGGCGCGGCCGGCCCGGGCACCCTGGAGTTCTTCTTCCTCATGAAGGAGGACCACTGCAAGGGGTTCGACGAGGCCGAGCAGGAGTGGACCGTGGCCTCGTGGATGGAGGGCCAGGGCGTGCTGCAGTACGAGCGCTTCGGCGACCAGTTCAAGCAGATCGTGGTCGACGGGATCGAGAAGTCGGGCATGGAGATGAGCCCCAAGAAGATGGAGATGTTCCACCAGGCGTTCTACGATCTCGACGACTTCCGCAGGTTCGTGTTCGAGTCGCCGTTTTTGAAGCGCATCGACGTCGATCCGGCCACGGTCGAGGCCATCCGCAAGGACGACGAGGCGCTCCTCGACTTTTCGCACCGCTGGCTCAAGCTCGCACTCTTCGCGGACATGCAGGCCCTCTCCATCAACAAGGACATGCTGGAGGCCAAGCGCGAGGATCTTCGGAGGGTGGGCAAGCTCAAGGAGTGATCGGGCGGCATGCTTGTCCATGCAGGATCCCGGGTGTATTATCGGATGAAGCTCGGAGAAATCGGATGAACTGGCGCGAGCGAATCATCGTAGACCCGAAGATCCTGGTGGGCAAACCGATCGTGAAGGGGACCAGGATTTCGGTCGATTTCGTCATCGACCTCCTGGCACGCGGATGGACCGCCGATAGGATAGTCGTGGAGTACGATCACCTGACACAGGACGATGTCAGGGCTTGCCTTTCGTACGCGAGCGAGATCCTGAAGAGCGAGCAGGTCTTCCTGCTTCCGGCCTGACAGGGGACGCGATTGCGTTTCATCGCCGACGAGAACCTGCCGGGCGGAGTGATACGCGCATTGCGCGAGCACGGTCACGACGTCCTCGCAGTGAAGGAGTCCATGCGCGGCAAGGATGACGAGACGGTGCTGGCGAGAGCGCAGGCGGATGGCCGGGTCGTCGTGACCCTTGACAAGGGATTCGGAGAGCTTGCGTACCGTGCCATGCTTCCCGCCTCGTGTGGAATAGTGCTCTTTCGCCTGGAGGGATCCGATCCGGACGTGGATCTGGTCAGGATGGTCGAGATCCTCGTGGGACGCACGGACTGGGCCGGTGGGTTCACCGTGGTCATGGAAACCGGGATGAGGAGGCGCCGGTTGCCCGAAGCCGGCTGAGCGGAATCGGGAGGGATGCGCGATCGGAAGAGGAGGGGAACATGGGCAGGATCGCTGCGATGGCTTGTTCGGCGATGACCTTGACCCTCGTCGCCTGCGGTGGTGGCGGCCCCGGCCGGGAGGACACTGCGACCGACGATGACAGGGACTCCACGGATACGGGCGGGGACGTCCCTCTCGACACGGCCGCGGATCCCGCGGGAGACGATGCCGCAGGCGAAACAGAGTGCGCGTCGTACGTGGACTGCGACGACGCGAATCCGTGCACCCTCGATGTCTGCGACACGGACTACGGCTCATGCACGCACGAGGCCATGGACCTCGACAGGGACGGGTACCCGGCCGCGGAGGTGGATGGGACCGGGTGCGGCGGGACCGACTGCGACGACGGCGACGGCGAGGTCCACCCGGACGCGGCGCCGGACTGCACTGGCGCCGTGGACACGAACTGCACCGGAGAGGACGACCGCGACGAGGACGGCGACGGATACGTGACCTCGGCATGCGCGGGCGGGGACGACTGCGACGATGGGGATCCCGCTGCGTTCCCCGGCTCCGTCGCGACGGGATGCAGCACGGGCGACGTGAACTGCCACGGCAGCGCTGACACCGACGACGACGGCGACGGCGCTCTGCGCACGGCCTGCGGCGGCACGGACTGCAACGACTCGGATCCTGCGGTCCACCCGCTCGCCTCGGAGGCCGCGTGCGACGGCAAGGACACGGACTGCGACGGGACCATGGACCCGGCCGAGGACGCGGACCAGGACGGCTGGGCGAACGAGGCGTGCGCCGCGCCCGGGGCACTGATGGACTGCGACGACCTGGACGACGGGATCCACCCCATGGCGCCGGAAGCGTGCGACAGGATGGACCAGGACTGCGACGGGTCGTGGGCCGACGGCGGCGCGGACAACGACGGCGACGGGTCTCTCGACTCGGCGTGCGGAGGAGACGACTGCGACGACGCCGTTGCCTCGGCCCATCCGGGCGGGGTCGAAACGTGCACGAACGGGATCGACGAGGACTGCAACGGCATCGCGGACTGCCCGAGCCTGGAGACGTGCGGCACGGATGGCGCCTGCGTCCCGGTCTGGCCCGTGATCGCCGCCGGGACGTTCACCATGGGATCCCCGGACACCGAGCCCGGGCATAGCAGCCCGAGCGAAACGCAGAACGAAGTCACGCTGACTCATGACTTCACGATCCAGCCGACCGAGGTGACCCAGGAAGAATTCATGGCGCTTATGGGCTACAACCCCTCGCAATTCGTGTCGTGCGGCGGGGACTGTCCCGTGGAGAGCGTTTCGTGGCATGACGCCGCGGCCTACTGTAATGCCCTATCTTTGAGCGAGGGCCATCCACCGTGCTACGAATGCATAGGTCGGCCCGGGGACTCCAGTTGCTGGTTGGGTATAGAGTTCGCCACACCGTACGATTGTCCCGGGTATCGACTACCGACCGTAGCGGAGTGGGAGTACGCGGCGCGGGCAGGGACCACCGAAGGGACTTACAACGGGACCTCGACGCTCACCGACTGCACCATGCCGAACACGGTGCTGGATCCGATCGCTTGGTTCTGCGGGAACTCCGGCGGGACGATTCACAATGTTGGCGGGAAACTGCCCAATGAATGGCGGCTGTATGACATGCTTGGCAATGTTGCGGAGTGGAGTGGTGACTGGTGGATCGGATTGTATTCTGGCGTTACTACCGATCCCTACGGTCC
>CAZGVR010000338.1:4196-4862 GCA_964528945.1 uncultured Myxococcales bacterium | reverse complement strand
CCGGAGCGCGGTGAGCCGGGCGGAGGGGTTCTTCCTCCCCGGTGACGCGGTGGACGTGCACGACCCGACCGGCAAGTTCCTGGGGAGGGGGTTCATCTCCCCGGAGTCGTCGATCCTGGTCCGCATCCTGACCAGGGAGGAGGGACAGCTCCTGGACGCCGGATTCATCGCGGGCCGGGTCCGTGGCGCCGTCGCCACGCGCAAGGCACTCGGCCTGCCGTCGGCCAGGACGACCGGATTCAGGCTCGTGAACTCGGAAGGCGACGGGCTCGGTGGGCTCGTCGTGGACGTCTTCGGCGACACGATCGCGGTCCAGTTCCTGACCATAGGGATGAAACGCCGCGAGGAGGACATCTTCGACATCCTGCAGTCCTCCTACCAGTGCACGAGGATCTACGAGGTCGGGCCTTCCCGCCACCAGAAGCGCGAGGGCATCAACACCACGACCAGGGTGGTAAGGGGGCCGCGCGGCGACGTGGCCGTGTTCAAGGAGTCCGGCCTCGAGTACGAGGCCTCGGTTCCCGAGGGCCAGAAGACGGGCTTCTACTTCGATCAGAGGGACAACAGGGGGCTCGTGGAGGAGTTCTGCCTCGGGGCCGATGTCCTCGACCATCAACAGCTTGAGCCAGTCCAAGAGTTCCGAGGTCGAGGGCTTCTTCTTCATGC
>CAZGVR010000338.1:0-4186 GCA_964528945.1 uncultured Myxococcales bacterium | reverse complement strand
GCGCCAGGAGCGTTGCGGCCGTGGACTCCAGCATGAAGGCGATCATGACGTTCGAGCGTCACCTGGAGCGCAACGGGATGACCGGCCGGGTGGACGTGGCGTGCAAGGACGTTCAGGCCTATGTCGAGGAGACGATCCAGGCGGGCAGGCAGTACGACCTCGTGATAACGGACCCGCCCAACTTCGCGTTCACTGCAAAGGACAGGGACGGCGGGAGGCGTGCCTACAGGAAGCTGAACGCCCTGGTCCTCAAGCTCGTCAGGCCGGGAAGGTTCCTGGCCACTGCCTGCTGCTCGGGCCAGTTTTCCCTCGAGGAATTCCTGAGGATACTGGGCCTCGCAGCCCGTGATGCCGGCGTCTGCCTCGCGACCCTGCACGTCCGCGGGCAGGGCCCGGACCATCCGTCGCCGCCTGCCTTCGAGCAGGGGAGGTACCTCAAGTTCGTCATTGTGGAGGTCAGGCGTGGCTGAGGCCAGGACCCGCATGCTCCCGGTCTCGAGAATGGATGCCGGAATCTGCCAGGAACTGCGGGCCGTGTTCAGCGATCTCGACGACACGCTGACATCGGACGGTCGCCTGGCGGACGACGCCTATTCCGCAATCTGGCGGCTGGTGAGGGCAGGCGTTTCGGTGGTCGTTGTAACCGGCAGGCCTGCAGGGTGGGCCGATTGCATGATGCGGCTCTGGCCGGTCGCGGGCGTCATCGCCGAGAACGGCGCATGCATCTTCAGGCTGGACGCCGGGGGCCGGGCCGTTCGATGGTACGCGCAGGACGAGCCATCGCGCCAGGCCAACATCGAAGCCCTTCGCCGCATGGGTGCGGATCTCCTCGCACGGTTTCCCGGGCTCAGGCTTGCGGCCGACCAGGCATTCAGGGAGACGGATCTGGCGATCGACATCAGCGAGGAGGCGGATGGCCTCGATCCCGAGACCCTCCACGACGTCCGCCGGGTGCTGGACGCGAACGGCCTCACGTACAAGATGAGCTCGATCCACCTCAATGCCTGGCTCGGGAACCACGACAAGGCCTCGACCTGCGCGCGATTCATCCGCGACGTGCTGTGCGAAGAGCCAGGCACCGAGCGCCATCTGTTCATCGGTGATTCCCCGAACGACGAGCCTCTGTTCCGTGCCTTCCCCCTGAGCGTCGGCGTGCGCAACATCGAGAGGTTCGCCGCCGACATGACCAGCCCGCCCCGCTTCGTGACCGGGGCCGAGGGGGGTGCCGGTTTCGTCGAGCTGGCGGCGCGCCTTATCGCTTGCAGAAGCCTTTCACGGGTTCTTTGAGCGGGCAGTACGACGCGCTGTAGTGTTTATCCTCATTCGGGCGTGGCGATGCTCACGAGGCTATTTTGGCAAGTGGTTTCATTGCGTGCATCACGCCTTGCGAGCATAGTTCATTGGTATGCAGCGGGACCCCGGCCTGCCGGCCGGAGACACCCCGCATGGAGCAGGCAATGCTGTTCAGGACCATCTCGAAACACTAGGCCGAGTGGACGGATGACGTGGGCGGGATAGAGGTGGCATTGTCCGGTGAATCGTCACGGAGGGTGCGGGTTCTCATCTCCGGTGTGGTCCAGGGGGTCGGCTTCAGGCCGTTCGTCTTCAGGGCGGCCAAGAAGCTGGGGCTGGGCGGAACCGTCAGGAACACCACGGCCGGCGTGGAGATCGAGGCAGAGGGCCCGGGCAGCCGCGTCAGGAAGCTCCTCGAGGAGCTCCGCGAGGGTCCTCCCATAGCCCACGTCGAGCATATCGAGGTCGAGGACCTGCCCGTACTCAACGAGAGGTCCTTCCGGGTCGAGGAGAGCGCGGAGACCGTGGCCGGGGCCAGCCTGGTAAGCCCCGACCTCGCCACCTGCCCTCGGTGCCTCCGCGAGCTGAGCTCGCCGCTCGACAGGCGATACAGGTACGCGTTCGTGAACTGCACGAACTGCGGACCGCGCTTCACGATCATCGAGTCTGTCCCCTACGACCGCGAGCGGACCACGATGAAATCGTTCGCCCTCTGCCCCACGTGCTACCGGGAGTACTCGGATCCACTGGATCGTCGCTACCACGCGGAGGCCACGGCCTGCGCATCCTGCGGCCCGCGCATACACCTCGTCGATCCTGGCGGATTGCCTGTTGCGGACGGGGAGGCGTCCCTGGAGGAGGTCCGCCGCAGGCTGGCCGCAGGGTAAATAGTTGCCGTGAAGGGCCTGGGCGGTTTCCACCTGGCCTGCGACGCCACTTGCGGGCCTGCGGTGGAAAGGCTCAGGGCTCTCAAGGGCAGGCCCGACAGGCCGCTGGCCGTCATGTGCCGCAACCTGGCGGTGGTCGGTGCGTACTGCAGGATCTCGGCCGCCGAGGCGCGCCAGCTGACGAGCCTCAGGCGCCCGATCCTGCTGCTTGCCACTAGGCCGGAGCCTGCGCGCGGCTACCAGCCCGTGTCCAGCGCCGTGGCCCCGAGGCACTCGAGCCTGGGCGTCATGCTGCCGTACACGCCGCTGCACCACCTGCTCCTCGAGCCCGGGGCACCGGCCTGCCTGGTGATGACGAGCGGGAACAGGTCGGAGGAGCCGATCGTGATCGACGATGCCGAGGCCGTGCGCACGCTGGGACCGCTGTCCGATGCGATCCTCCTTCACGACAGGAGGATCCTGAACCGCTGCGACGACTCGGTGGGATACGTCCTCGGCGGCAGGCTCGCGCTCATCCGCAGGTCGCGCGGGTTCGTGCCGCTCCCGGTCGACCTTGGCTTCGAGGTCAGGCCGACGCTGGCACTGGGTGCGATGCTCTCCAACGTCTTCGCCATGGCCGCAGGGCGCAGGGCCTTCCTGTCGCAGCACATCGGCGACGTCGACGGCCAGGCCACGGTGGCGTACCTCAGGGAGTCGATCGATCGCTTTCGCCGCTGGCTGAAGCACGACCCCGAGGTCGTGGTGAGCGACATGCACCCGGACCTCCTCACCACGCACATCGCCGACGAGTTCGGGGCAGGCAAGACCCGCGTCTCGGTGCAGCACCACCACGCCCACCTCGTCTCGGCCATGGTATCGGCATCGATCGCAGGCGAGGCGCAGGGGCTGGTGTGCGACGGCACCGGCTGGGGGCCGGACGGTACGATCTGGGGTGGGGAGATCCTGGTCGGATCGGCTTCCAGGTACAGGAGGCTCGGCCATCTGAGACCGCTGCCGCTTCCGGGCGGAGAGGCCTCGATATGGAAGCCGGCGCGTCTCGCGGTCGCCTACCTGCACGTGCTCGTTCCCGGCTCAGAGGCGAGGGATCTCGACCTGTGGCGCAGGCTCGGACCCGACGAGAGCGCGGTCGTGAGGCAGATGGTGGACCGCGGGTTCAACACCCCGCTCACCTCGAGCGTGGGACGCCTCTTCGACGCCGTGTCCGCGCTGCTCGGCGTGTGTGACGACGTCACCTACGAGGGGCAGGCGGCCATCGAACTGGAGCAGGTTGCGCTTCGTGGGAGCGCGGTCAAGGGCCCTGACCTCAGGATCGACGTGATCGAGCAAGGCGGGGCAATAGTGCTGGATCCGGCACCGCTCCTCGCCAGGCTCGTCGATGCCCTCGTGGGACGTTCATTCATCCCAGATCTCGCGGCGAGCTTCCACAGGGCTCTCGCGGTAGCGCTGGCCGAGGCGGCAACGCTCGTCAGGGAGCAGGGCGGCCCCGGAACCGTAGTCCTCTCTGGCGGCGTGTTCCAGAACAGGATCCTCTCCCGTCTGACGAGTCGAGCGCTCAAGGCCTCCGGGCTCACGCCCGTCCTGCCCTCCCTGATCCCGGTGGGGGACGGGGGTCTCGCGCTCGGGCAGGTTGCAATCGCGAATGCCATGGTGTCGGGGGAGACCAGGGACTATAAAGGCGTCTAGCAATGTGTCTCGCAGTCCCCGGCAGGATAGAGGCCGTCGACGGTCTGGTGGCGACCGTGGATTTCCGCGGCGTGGTCCATGACATACGCATCGATCTCCTGCCCGACGTGACGGTCGGCGAGTGGGTGCTCGCCCATGCCGGGTTCGCCATACAGCGCCTCCAGCGGGACGAGGCAGAGGAGAATGCCTTTTGAAAATCGTTAAAATCTTCTTGCCAAGTCATGGGAGGAACAATGCTTCTTTTGTTTTCCAACGACAACTCAGGCTGCATATGATCCCCGAATACAATATCAACGGCAATCAGTGTAAATTCTGTCGGACGG
>CAZGVR010000337.1:3114-4898 GCA_964528945.1 uncultured Myxococcales bacterium | reverse complement strand
GAGGACCTTCTTCAACCTGGCGGGAAGCGCCGTGATGCTGAAGGACGCCGAGCCGGCCGATGCGATAGCCGCCAAGCGGAAGCGGACGATGGACCTGCGCTACAAGCGGGTCGGCCTGACCCTCAAGGCGGACCTCGTGGCGGTCAAGTGCGAGAGCGGGGACGCGGGCAAGTACGCCGCTCTCGTGCAGAAGGTGAAGGACGGGACGGATCTCCCGCCCATCCTGATCGCGGACGGCGACGCCCTGAAGAAGGGCGTGGACATCATCAAGGACAGGAAGCCCCTCCTGTACGCGGCCACTGCCCAGAACGTGGACGCGATGGGGGCTCTCGCCAAGGAGTGCGGGTGCCCGCTGGCGGTCAGGGCCGACGGGGTCGACGGCCTCGTGCCTCTCACCAAGAAGCTCCAGGACGCCGGGGTCAAGGATCTCGTCATCGACTTCGGGTCGCGGAAGATGAAGAAGTCGTTCGAGGACCACGTGGCGGTGAGGCGCCTGGCCATACAGAAGACGTTCCGCGACGTCGGGTTCCCGACCATCGCCTTCCCCTGCGAGATGACGGACGACTTCATGATGGAGTCGATGTACGCCGCGGCCTACGTGGCGAAGTACGCGTCCATCATCGTGCTGTCGGACCTCAAGGGGGAGAACCTCTTCCCCCTGCTCCTCGAGCGCCTCAACATCTACACGGATCCGCAGCGCCCCATGAAGACGGACTCGAAGATCTACGAGTTCAACAACCCAACGCCGAAATCGCCTGTCCTGGTGACGTGCAACTTCTCGCTCACGTACTTCATCGTGTCGGGCGAGATCGAGGCGAGCCGCCAGCCCGCATATCTGGCGGTCGTGGACACGGACGGCCTCTCGGTCCTCACTGCCTGGGCGGCCGGCAAGTTCGTTGGCGACGCCATAGGTCCCTTCATCGTGAAGACGGGCATCGCCGACAAGCTCGAGAAGCCCACCCTGGTGCTCCCCGGTGCCACGGCGGTCATCAGCGGCGACGTGGAGGAGGAGCTGGGAGCCAAGTGGACGGTCAAGATCGGCCCGCGCGAGGCCGCTCACATCACGCCGTTCCTCAAGGACAACTTCACGAACTGAGTCGAACCTAGCAACCGCGGGCCCCCTGGGGCCCGACCGAACAAACTGGAGGAGAATGCCGATGTTCATCATCGCCGAGAACATCAACGTCATGTCCAAGTCCATCGGTCCAGCAATGAAGGACAAGCTTACGGAGCCGATCCTCAAGATGGCCGAGAAGTGCGTCGAGAACGGCGTGGACTACCTGGACATCAACCTCGGCCCTGCCCGCAAGGGCGGCCCGGAGCGGATGGCGTGGATCGTGGAGCTGGTCCAGAACCACGTCCACAAGCCCTGCTACCTGGACACGACCAACGCAGAGGCGATCGAGGCAGGCTTGAAGGCCCACAGGAACGACTGGGGACGCCCGGTCATCAACTCGATCTCCGCGGATCCGAAGCGCATGGAGCTCCTCTTCCCGCTGGTCAAGGAGTACAAGTGCCAGGCGGTCGCGCTCCTCTACGGCCCCGAGGGCATCCCGCGGGACGAGAACGAGCGCGGCGAGCTCGCGGCGACGCTTCAGGCGACGGCCGCCGAGTACGGCATCCCCGAGGCCGACCTCTGGTACGACCCCATCGTGGTGCCTGTCTCGTCGCAGCAGAACCAGGTCATCTCCTGCACGACGTTCATGTCGATGCTGCCGGCGATCGCGCCCGAGGCCCTCTCCACGTGCGGCCTGTCCAACATCTCGAACGGATCGCCCGAGAAG
>CAZGVR010000337.1:0-3104 GCA_964528945.1 uncultured Myxococcales bacterium | reverse complement strand
CTGCGCGCGATAATCCACCAGACGTACCTAAGCATACTCCGCCACCAGGGCCTGAAGAGCGCCATCCTGGACGGGCTCGACACGGACATCCTGAAGATCGCCAAGGATGGCCGGCCCGAGCTGGACGCACTCTGCGGCCAGCTTGCCGACGGGATTGACGTCCAGCTCTCGTCGGTGTCCAAGGACCTCGTCCCCTACCTGAAGACCGCCAGGGTCCTGATGGGGAAATCCCTGTACTCGGACAGCTGGCTGGACCTGTAGAACCGGCGTCATCGCCCCCCGTGCTGCCGAAGCAGAACAACCTCGAGGTTTCCAGGGGGATCGCGGTCGATCTGCTGCAAGGGCTGGACGCTCGCGTGCAGGCGGAGCGATGCGGGGCGGTCCTCCACCTGGAGCAGGGAACGGGCGGGCTCGACCGGATGGAGATGCGGTTCATGGGGGAAGACATCGAGATCCGCATCCCCGAGTGGGAGGCCCACCGTGCGCGTGACGGCAGCAGGCTCGACGCACGCGAGGAGATCCTGGTCCTGCACTACCTCGGATCCACGGGAGCGCCGCCGCCTGACGGCGACCCCATCACGTTCGGGGAGGTGCCGTCCGGGGAGTTCTACATGGCGGCCTTCAGGCGCCGCGCAGTCGGGCCGCTCCTTGCGGCGTTCGGGCAGAGTCCGGACGGTCTGCTGGCGGCCTCGGCACCGCTGGGAGGCACGGCAACTGCGGGAGGCGATGCGGCCGTATTGGTTCCGGCCCTGCCCAGGATCGACGTGACCGTGGTCGTATGGAAGGGGGACGACGAGTTCCCGCCGGATGCGACGCTGCTCCTATCCAGGGGGATTGCTTCCTACCTCACGACCGAGGACGTGGCGGTCCTGTGCGGCACGATCGCAGTTCGGCTCATGAAGGAATCGTGGAAGAAGGGTTGAGCCGCGCGTCCGGGGCATTAACTGTCAATCGAGGAGAGGCTGCCATGGGACTGAAGCTCGCAGTGAGCGGCAAGGGCGGGGTCGGAAAGACGACCCTCTCGGCCCTGATCGCTCGTACACTCGCGGCGAGCGGCCAGAGGGTGCTCGCCATCGATGCGGATCCCGTCCCCAACCTGGGGGCAGCCCTGGGGATCCCGGACGACAGGCTGCCGACGCCGATCTCCGAGATGAGGGACTTGATCGCCGAGAGGACCGGTACCCAGCCCGGCACGTTCGGGGGGGTCTTCAGGATGAACCCGGAGGTCGACGACATCCCGGACAGGTACGGCGTCGAGGCGGCCGGGGTCAAGCTCGTGGTGATGGGATCCGTGGAGAAGGGCGGGGGCGGGTGCGTGTGCCCCGAGAGCGTCCTCCTGAAGGCCCTGGTGCAGCACCTGGTGCTCCAGAGGGACGAGGTGGTGGTCATGGACATGGAGGCCGGCGTGGAGCACCTCGGACGCGCCACTTCCAGGTACGTGGATCTCCTCCTCGTAGTCGTAGACCCCGGCATGAGGTCGCTGGCTGCAGCACGCATGATCCATGGACTGGCCGCGGACCTGAAGATCCCGAGGGTGGCGGTCGTGGGGAACCGCGTGCGCGGGGCCGAGGACGAGGATGCGATACGAAGGGCGCTGCCGGGAATGGAGATCATCGGGTTCGTGCCCATGCAGGACGCCCTGCTGGAGGCTGACCGAGAGGGAAGGCTGCCCTATGCCGATCCAGCATCCATCCCGGAGGCAGTGAGGAGACTCGCATCCACCCTCGGGGAGGCGGCCCGAAAGCCCTGAGCAGCGGATCCCACCACCACGCACCGCAGAGGCGGTCTTGACATGCCTGGGGTCGCCGAATAGATTTCCATGAATCGGGATTCAGTCCGGCATCCTTATGTCCGCCGGGACGTGCAACCGACCCCGCACAGCCGGGGATGACAACATCTCAACCAGCGTCAGGAGGTCTGAACATGGTCCTCGACCCGACAAAGCACCCAGACTGGGAGATCGCCGAAGAGGCGGAGTCCAGGATGAAGCCCATCCGGCAGATCGCAGAGGAGCTGGGCATCACCGACAAGGAGCTGCTGCTCCATGGCCACTACGTTGCCAAGGTGGACTTCGCACCGCTCCTGGCGCGTCTCGAGGGAAGGCCACAGGGCAAGTACATCGACGTGACGGCCATCACTCCCACCCCGCTCGGAGAGGGCAAGAGCACGTCGACCATGGGCCTGGTCGAGGGCCTGGGCAAGCGCGGCAAGAGGGTCACGGCGGCCATCCGCCAGCCGTCGGGCGGGCCGACCATGAACATCAAGGGCAGCGCCGCGGGCGGCGGTCTGGCCCAGTGCATCCCGCTCACGCCGTTCTCGCTCGGCCTGACGGGCGACATCAACGCCATCATGAACGCCCACAACCTCGCGATGGTGGCGCTCACCGCCCGCATGCAGCATGAGCGGAACTACGACGACGCCCAGCTCGCGCGGCTCAGCGGCATGCGACGGCTCGACATCGATCCCGAGCGTGTCCAGATGGCGTGGGTGATCGACTACTGCGCCCAGGCCCTGCGCAACATCCAGATCGGACTGGGCGAGGGGAAGAACGACGGCGTGCCGATGCGCTCGAAGTTTACCATCGCCGTCGCCTCCGAGTGCATGGCGATCCTGGCCGTCGCGAAGGATCTCGCCGACCTCCGGTCGCGGCTTGGCAAGATCACGGTCGCCTTCGACCGCCAGGGCAAACCCGTCACCACCGACGACCTCGAGGTGGGCGGCGCCATGACGGCCTGGATGCGCGACACCATCAATCCGACGCTGCTGTGCACTGCCGAGTATCAGCCGTGCCTGGTGCACGCCGGGCCGTTCGCCAACATCGCCATCGGGCAGTCGTCGGTCATCGCCGACCGGATTGGCCTCAAGATGTTCGACTACCATGTCACGGAGAGCGGTTTCGCCGCCGACATCGGCTTCGAGAAGTTCTGGAATGTCAAATGCCGTCTCAGCGGGCTTCATCCGCATGTCTCGATTCTCACCGTGTCGGTCCGCGCCCTGAAGATGCACGGCGGCGGCCCGACGGTCAAACCCGGCATCGCGCTGCCCGAGGAGTACACCAAGGAGAACCTCGGCCTGCTTGAGAAGGGGTTGCCGAACATGCTGCA
>CAZGVR010000336.1:4668-4909 GCA_964528945.1 uncultured Myxococcales bacterium | reverse complement strand
CTGTTCGGCGAAGGGCGCCTCCTCTCAGCCGAGGCATGACCGACCTCTTCGACAGGGCGGACGAGCGCGAGGCAAGGGGCACGCCGCTCGCGGACGTGGCCAGGCCGGATCGCCTCGAGGACGTGGCGGGCCAGGCCCACCTGCTCGGCCCGGGCAAGATCCTGCACGAGGCCATCACCGGGGACCGCCTGTTCTCGATGATCCTCTGGGGGCCGCCGGGCGCGGGCAAGACCACCATAGC
>CAZGVR010000336.1:0-4620 GCA_964528945.1 uncultured Myxococcales bacterium | reverse complement strand
GAGGTCCGCGCCATCGTCGGGGAGGCCCGCGAGGAGAAGAAGTACCGGGGCCGCAGGACAATACTGTTCGTGGACGAGTTCCACAGGTTCAACCGCGCCCAGCAGGACGCGTTCCTGCCGCACGTGGAAAAGGGGACGATCCTCCTGATCGGCGCGACGACCGAGAACCCCTCGTTCGCCCTGAACTCCCCGCTCCTGTCACGCTGCAGGGTGCTCATGCTGGAGAGCCTCTCCGAGGGGGATCTCGCCAGGATCATCGCGCGAGGGATCGGGGTGGTCGAGAGGAGGATGGGGGTCAGGCTGGAGCTCGCAGACTCGCACGTGGCAGTCATCTCGAGGGCGGCCGCAGGCGACGCGCGCCGCGCGCTCGGCGTGCTGGAGATCCTGGCGATCAGCCTCGGCTCGATGCCCGAGGGCGAAGCGGGAGCGAGGCCGGGGGACGCGCCGCGGTCGATCCGTGTCGAGGACGGCGACGTGGAGAGGGTGCTTGGCGAGAAGGCGCTCCGCTACGACAGGGCCGGGGAGGAGCACTACAACGTCATCTCCGCGTTCATAAAGAGCCTCAGGGGCTCGGACCCGGACGCCGCTCTCTACTACCTCGCGAGGATGCTCGAGGCCGGGGAGGACCCGCTGTTCGTCCTCAGGAGAATGATGATCTTCGCGGCCGAGGACGTTGGCATCGCCGATCCCCAGGCCCTTGTCCAGGCGACGAGCGCGACCTTCGCCTTCGAGCACGTGGGCCTGCCAGAGGGCTACCTGCCCATGGCCCAGGCCGCGATCTACCTGGCGACCGCGCCCAAGTCGAACTCGACCATCGCCTCTTACCAGAGGGCAAGGAAGGCTGCCACGGATCACGGGGCCCTGCCCGTGCCCATGCACCTCAGGAACGCGGTCACCCCGCTCATGAAGGCCCAGGGCTACGGCGACGGCTACATGTACCCGCACGATCGCGCCGGGCACTGGGTGCCAGAGGAGTACCTCCCGGACGAGATCCGCGGGAGCAGTTTCTACGAGCCGAGCGAGATCGGCCACGAGAAGGTCGTGAAGGAGCGGCTCGCGAAGATGGCCGCCTTCAAGGCAAAGGCCGGGATCGGAGCGGGCGGCCGGAAGGAACCGCAGGAGGAGAAGTGACCGACTCCCCCGCGGAACGAGGCTGGCAGCTCCGGTACGGCGGGGCGCTCGCGCTGATCGCGGCCATGCTCGTCATCGGGTGGTTCCTGGCGCCTGGCTCCCTGTCCTCGGCGACGGGCACGAAGGTCATAGTGTGCCCGTTCCGCAACCTGACCGGCCTGCCCTGCCCGGGCTGCGGCATGTCGCGCGCGTTCCATCACGTGCTGCACGGCCGGATCGTCGAGGCAGTCCGCATGAACGCCCTGGTGCCCGTGGTCTTCGTCTCGGTGATGGTCGAGCTGCTGAACTCGATCGTGGCCATCGCGCGGCGCGGACGCCCACTGTTCGACTGGACCACGATCTTCGACAGGCCGTGGGCGAGGGCGGCCGCCTACGCGTTCATCGCGATCGCGTTCGCCTACGACATCGTGCGGATCGTCCTCGTCCTCGAGGCGGCGCACCCCACGAGCTCCGCGTTCGAGGACGCTTTGCTCATGCGGATCTTCGGCGGCTGATCCGCCCGCCTGCATTCACGTCGAGGCTCAGGATCACCCGCATGAACACTGACTGAAATCACTGTTCGACCACTCAACCGAGGGGAATCTGATGGGTGAAGGCGGAAATGGGGCTTCGAGCCTGGATTTCGACACGAGTCTGAAGCTGGAGTTTCATGGATCCAGAGTCACCAGCGACGCCGGACTACTCGCCTACCGGGAACTCGACGAGGTCATGCGTGCGCAAGCTCCCCGAGTTGTGCGAGACAGGGGTGGGTTGGCGGGTTGGTCGGCGGGTAGGCCGGCTGGTTGGTCGTTCGGTGCGTGGGACTAGGAAGGGCATGTGAGTCCGTGTGGGGGTCTTCATGGGGGGGGTGTTCGTGGGGGGTTGGAAGGTAAACTTCCCGATCCGGATACATTACCTTCCAGGCCGGCCCTGGACACCTGACAAAGGTCAGGATCTACGCCACGGGTCAATCCACCGTTACCATTCCCGTTCAGCCTTCTGCTCTGGCACCAGATCCATTCCGAGATCCGTTCTGCACTACTCGGCCTACAATCAGGCCAGCCCGCGAAGACTTGCCTCCGACTACAGCGAATCCCTGAGGATGACGTCCGCGTAGTACCTGAACCGGCTGGCCATCTTCCTGGCGAGCGACTCCTTGCGGAGCGCCATGAGCACCTTGCGCTGCAGCCGGTACTTGTTCATCTTGGGCTTCTTGGATTTCTTGCCCTTCTTGCCGCCGGCAGGCGACGCAGCCGCGTCAGCGCGGTCCAGCGGCTCGAGCAGCGTTGCTCGCGGGTAGCCCCAGGTATCGAGGTCGGCTTCGTCCAGAGGCTCTATGGCCCTCATGCACGCGGCCACCCTCTTCGGGTCCTCCTTCACGAAGGAGGCCCACTTCTCGACCGAGGCCGTGACCGGCCGCTTGTGCTCGGTCACCTTGGGGTCGCCGTAGCTCTTGGACTCGTGATCGTGACTGCCGTAGTCGATCGCGCCGGGCTCGAACTCCAGCCCCAGGAACTCGCAGATCCGCCTCATCTCCGACTCCGGATCCTTCACCAGGGCCTCGTAGCCGACCTGGAGCCTGGGCACGCGCGCCTCGCGAAGGAAACGGGCTATGGCAGGCACGTACCTCGCCAGCACCGCGTTGTACCTGAGGGCCTCGTCGAAGTCGCTCTCGAAGAAGGACTCGGCGTACGACGAGAACACGGCGAGCGGGTGCCGCGTGAGCACGACGTAGCGCGCCTCCGGGTACACCTTCTCGAGGAACGGCAGCGCGAGCGCGTTCGCCGGGGTCTTGTCCATGAAGTAGCGCTTGCCAGTGCCCTCGAGCGCCCGGCCGTAAAGGACGTCCAGGTACGCGCGGCACGCGTCCACGTAGTCGGCCTCGCCGCGCGGCAGCGCGGCAACGAACTCGCGCGTCGCCTCCGAGGCGTTTATGTGGTCGTAGGGCGCGGCGTCGACCCTGTCGAAGTAGCCGGTGTAGAAGAGCGGCTGCACGATGTGCGGCTCCGGGTGCGTGTGGATCGCGGAGTGCGACCCCAGCATGCGCTGGAGCATGGTCGAGCCCGATCGCGGAGGGCTGACGATGAAGAGGATCCTGTCCTTCATCCGGCCTTCATATCGCCCGGGCCATGCGGTTTTCAAGTTAGCGGCCTGCGCCATCCCGAAGGCCAGGGACGGGCGCTGTTGCAAGAATCGGGCCGATCTGGTACTTGAACGCCACGATGCCCAGCTTCGAGCACAGGGGCGAGGAGATGTGGTGCGAGGGCGTGCCGCTCACACGCATCGCCCAGGAGACGGGAACGCCCTGCTACGTGTACTCGCGGGCCGCACTGCTCGCGAGGTGGAGGCGGCTCGTCGAGGCCTGGCCCAGGGACCGGCAGGCGACCATCGCCTACGCGGCCAGGGCCAACCCCGGGCGGTCGGTCCTGGGGCTGCTCTGCGCGCAGGAGGCGCTCGTCTCGGTTGTCTCGGCAGGCGAGATGCTCCAGGCGCTGCGCTGCGGCTTCTCGCCCGGCCGCATGATCTGGAGCGGCATGGGCAAGTCCGACGACGACCTGCGCCTGGCCATGGTAAAGGGCATCTACCTGACCGTGGCCGATTCCAGGAGCGAGCTGGACAGGATGGCCAGGCTGGCGGTCGAGGCCGGGACGCGGGCAAGGGTATCGATCCGGATCGGGGCGGGCCCGTCGCACGGCAAGGTCGGGATCCCGATCCACCAGAGCGAGGACGTGTTCCGCCACGCAGCCGACATCGAGGGGCTCGAGGTCGTCGGGGTCAACCTCTACCTGGGGACCCACCCGGCCGACGCCGCTGCGGTGCTGGAGCCGCTCGGCCGCACCATGGAGATCATGGACCGGCTGTCCGCGGCCGGGGTCGTCCTCACTATACTCGATCTGGGCGGGTCCCTCGGCGGGCTCGTGGACAGCCCCGAGATCTGCGCTGCGGTCGCCCAGGCCGTGGGCAGGCGGCTGGTCAGGATCGTGATCGAGCCGGGCCGGGCCCTCGTGGGCGAGGCCGGCGCGATGCTCACCCGCGTCCTGCAGCTCAAGGAGACCTCGGACAGGAGGTGCCTCGTGGTGGACGCGGCCATGACCGACCTGCCCGGCCCGGCGCTGTTCGGGTCCGAGCTCCCGATAGTACCGGTCAGGCACTTCGAGCCGCCCGAGGCCCCGCTCTTCGACGTGGCCGGCCCCCTGTTCGAGTCGAACGACGTGCTCGGCACGGGGCGGCCGCTCGCGGGCGTGGTGCCGGGCGACCTGCTGGCCATCCTGAACACTGGCGCGTTCGGGTGGTCCATGTCGTCCAGTTACTGCTTCCGCCCGCGCCCGCCAGAGGTCCTGGTCGACGGGGACACGGTGAGGCTGGTCAGGCGCCGCGAGCAGTTCCAGGACATGGTGAGGACCGAGACCGACGTGACGTGAGCCGGGCCCTGGTGAGATTCGGGCGGCTGAGATTCCCCAATCCCGCGCTAGCTCGCGGGCACACTTCGTAAGTGATCTTACCCATTGG
>CAZGVR010000335.1:729-4932 GCA_964528945.1 uncultured Myxococcales bacterium | reverse complement strand
GCACGAGGAGCCCGAGGAAGGCCGGCGTCGCCCACCACGCGAGGAATCCGAAGCGCCGCCCCGAAGGTATGCTCGGCAGCCCCTGGTTGGAGCCCCACCAGCCGAGCCCCACGGTGATCAGCAGGGAGACGAGGAGCCTCGGCAGGAAACGCCTCATCCCGTGAAGGTCCTCCCCCAGCCGAGGAGCCTTTCCACGCCAGGGCCGCCGACCGCCTTCTCGAGGATCCTCAGGGAATCCTCGAGCACCCTGAGATCCTCCGGGGCATGCACGTCCGTGCACATCCCGTCCACGATCCCGCGCTCGAGCAGGCGCTCGAGCGCCTTGCGCGACGCCCTGCCCGACTTGCCTGCAAGGCTCATGACGTCTCCCAGGAGGGCCACGCCGTCGTCCCTCAGCTGCTCGAGCCAGTCGAGGGAGCGGTGGGACATGTCGTATCGCTCGGGATGCGCAAGGACCGGCTGGAATCCCTTCACCCTGACCCTGAACAGCACTTCCCTGAGCCCCGGGAAGGTGGCGCCCGGCGACAGCGAGAGCTCCACGAGAACTCCGCGGTTCCTGGGATACTCGAGCACCCTGCCCTCCTCGAGCCGGCGGAGGAAGGCGGCGTCCAGGAAGTGCTCGCCGCCGGCGAGTACCCTCAGGCCCACCTCCCCACCGTTGCCGGGCGGCCGCAGCTTCTCGAGCAGCGTTTCCTCGACGAGCCTGGCGAGCGCGTGGATCTCCTCCGGAGCCCCGTCCCATGCGCCCTGGCCCACGTGCGGCGTTCCGACGATGGTATCGAAGCCCAGCCTGTATAGCCCTGCCCCCAGCTCCATCGAGGTATCGAGGTCCGGTGCACCGTCGTCCACGCCAGGCAGGACGTGGCAGTGGAGATCGACCCAGGTCATCGCGTGCCTCCGCCTCGATCCGTTTCCGTCCCGGCCCGGGCTATGATCCCGCGGGCGAGATCCATCAGTGCCCCGGGCACGTTGAGGGCCGGGTCGTCGGTCACGGCCTCCAGCAGCTCGTCCAGGATTCTCCCCACCACCGGGCCGGGATGGAGTCCGAGGCCCTCCATCAGGTCCGTTCCGGTGATCGCCAGGTCCGCCCGTCCCATGGCGGCGCTACCCTCGATGACGTCAGCGACCCTGGCGCCGAGCTCGGCCAGCATCGGCAGCAGGTCGTCCGACAGCCCCTGCGCCTTCACGTCGGCGGACGCCAGGTCGAGGACGTCCGACACGCGCTCGCGTCCCACGCGCCGCACGAACCTCCTGACCGCCGCGTCCCCCCACTCTGGCCCGTACATGACCATGTGATGGCGTACGAGGTGCACAACGTGCTCGACATCGGCGCTGCCGAGCCTCAGGTCCTGAAGCCACCTCGCCGCCAGATCCGCGCCGATCTGCTCGTGGCCGATGAACCTCGCGCCGTCCCCGCCGGGCCGTTCCCCGGCGGTCGATGGCTTCCCGGCATCGTGCAGCAGGGCCGCGAGCCTGAGCCTCCAGTCATCATTCCGGCAGGCGTCCACCGAAAGCAGGCCGTGCGTCCAGACGTCGTGGAGATGCCGCCCGCCCTGGAAGCAGCCGACGGTCCTCTCCAGACCCGGGAAGATCAGCCCCACGTAGCCTGCCCGCTCTAGGAGCGCGAGACCGCGAGACGGGCGACGCGCCCCGAGCATCTTCTTGAGCTCGTCCCGCTTCCTCTCCGCGCTCACCCTGATGAAGACGTCCTTGCTCCGGATCATGGCCGGGAGGAGATCTGCGGCCGGCTCGAGCTCCAGGACCGCCGTGAACCGTGCCGCTCGCATGGTCCTCAGGCCGTCCTCGGAGAAGCGCTGGAGCGGATCCCCCACTGCCCTCAGGATCCCGCCGAGCAGATCCTCCTGTCCGCGGTGGGGGTCGATGATGCTGCCCGTCTCCGGGTCCATGGCCATTGCGTTGACCGTGAAGTCCCTGCGCGCCAGGTCGCCCTCGATGTCGCCGAGGAAGGTCACGCTGTCCGGGTGGCGCCCGTCCGAGTACGCCGCCTCGCCGCGATAAGTCGTGACCTCGTACGACTCCCCGCCCGAAAGCACCGTGACCGTCCCGTGCCTCGCGCCGGTGGGGATCGTCCTCGGGAAGAGGAGGGAGACCTCTTCGGGCCTCGCCGAGGTCGCGATGTCCCATTCGCCGGGGCTCGCGCGGCCCTGCATGAGCAGGTCCCGCACCGCGCCACCCACGAGGTGGACCCCGTGGCCGGCCCGACGCAGCGTGCGGCACACCTCCACCGCACCTCCCGGGACCCGTGCGAGAAGCTCGTGGTGCGGTGGGGACCCGCCCGGTGTCACGGCATCAGACGCTCCCCTCGCCGGGCATTGTGGGATCCATCCCTGGAGTGCTGATCCTGGAGGACTCCCTCGACTTGGGCTCGGTCACGACCTTCATCTGGGCGAAGATCGCCTGTGCGCGCCTGGCGTTCTTCTCGGCCTCCTGGACCCTTCCCTGCTTGACCAGCAGGTTCGAATAGCTCTTGAGCGTGCGGGCGAGCTCCAGGTCGTTGCCGATCTCCTCGAAGATGATGATGGAACGACGGTAGATGTCCTCGGCCCTGCGCTCGTCCTCCTCGCTCCATCCGCTCGCGAGCGTCACCTCGGCGAGGGTCCGCAGGGCGATGCCGATCTGGACCTTGGACCTGAGCTGCTCGAACGTGGTCAGGGCCTTCGTGAGGTATTCCCTTGCCTTCTGGTGATCGCCCATGAGGGCATGCGTCTTGCCCAGGGCGCGCGCGGTTTCGCCGATGAGGAGCCTGTCCCCCAGCGACTCGGCGAGCTGGGACGCCTGGCCCAGGGTCTCCACGGCCTCCGGGTACCTCTCGATGTGGTACAGCGCCACGCCGATGTTTGTGAGCAGGTAGGTCTGCCGGAGCTTGTCATCGATCTTCTTCGCCTCGTCGAGGCCTTCCCGCCAGAGGGTGATGGCAGTGGCCTGGTCACCCTTGTCCGTGTAGACGGTCCCGAGGTTGTTGAGGGACGTGATGATGCCCGTGACGTCCCCGATCTCCCTGCGGATATCCAGCGACTGCTGGAAGTACTCTATTGCCTCCTGGAAGACCCCTGAGTCCTGCTTGACCAGGCCGATATTGTTCAAGGACAGCGCGATCGACCTCGGATCGCCGAGCTGCCTGCGAAGCTCGAGGGCCTCCGACATCTGCTTGTAGGCGAGATCGTAGTCGCCCTTCAACCAGTGGACCTTGCCAGTGTCGTCGAGGCTCGAGCCGATGCCTCGCTCGTCCCGGGCCAGGCGGAAGAGGGCCATGGAGGCTCCCAGGTGCCCGAGCGCCTCGTCGAGCCGGCCTGCCTCGCGGTGCACGCGTCCGATCCGGTTGTGGGCCGCGCCGGTCTTGTTCAGGCTGTCCATCCGCCAGGCGAGGATCCGCATGTGCTCGAAGGTCTCGAGCGCCTCCTTCATCTCGCCAGCGGCCTGCTGCACGTCGCCGAGGTTGTGCAGCAGCTCGACGAGCAGCACCACCTCCGCGGGTTCCATGCACTCGAGCGCCTGCTGGTAGTAGCGGATCGCACGGCGGTAGGCGTACCTGGCACGGGCGAAGTTGCCGGCGGTGAACCAGTACATGGCCGCCTTCTGGTTCCGCCCTCCTTCGCGGAGATGCGTGGCGATCATGTCCAGTTGCTCCTCGCCACGGTCCTCGAGCTGGTACTCCATCCACTCGGCCAGGTGCGAGTGGTAGCTCCTGAGCACGGACGGGTTGGCCATCCTGCGGATCATCTCGCGCTCGAGGTTGTGCTTGAACGCGTACTCGACGTCCCCTGGGAAGGTGGAGTCGGGGATCTGCATGATGTAGTCGCGGGCCACGAGCCCGTCCAGGGTCTCCCTGATCTGGATGGCCACGTCCTCGGTCCCGCCCCACGTCGGGGGAGGCTTGTGGCCGAGCCGGCCGAGCATGACGAGGCCGCCCAGCCAGAAGACCGATCCCATGCAGAGCGCCTTCTCCAGGAGATCCCTCTCGGCCGGCGTCAGCGCGCCGTTGCGGACCTGGATGGCCTCCTCGACGCTCAGCGGAAGCCTGAGGCCCCTGAGCCTCTCGAGCCGGATCGTCCACTGCCCGGCAGCGTCCTGCTCGATGGTCTTGTTCTCCTTGAGGATCTGGACGAGCTGCTCGAGGAACAGGGGGTTGCCCCCCGACATGTTGCACACGGTGTGCACGAGCTGCTCGGGAAGGTCCGCGAA
>CAZGVR010000335.1:0-719 GCA_964528945.1 uncultured Myxococcales bacterium | reverse complement strand
AGGGGGTCCACCCCGTCGGGCGTCCGGACGAAGAGGTCCGCGAACTGGGGGAGGAGACCTGACAGCAGGCGCTCGGTGTTGAGGCGGGACATGGGTCCCAGCTCGATGCGAACGTGATCCTCCGGGGAGGTGAACCAGTCCGGGCGCTTCATGAACAGATCCGGGGCAGACACGCAGAGCAGGAGGATGGGAACGTCCACGAACGAGCGGCCGAGGTACTGGATTATGGACAGGGACTCGTCCGAGGCGAACTGGATGTCCTCGAAGGTCATGATCATCGGATGCTTCCTCGCATCCTCCTCGAAGAAGCGCTTGAGGACCGTGCGGCGGATCTCCTCGAACTGCGAGGGGTGCTCCTCCATTGTGCGCAGGAAGGGGTTGTCCGGGAACTTGATGTCCACGAACGAGCCCAGGAAGTGGAGGAATTCGGTGACCCTCCTGTCCCCGAATATGTCGGAGATCTCCCTGCGGAACTGCTCCTGGAGCTTCTCGGCAGCGATCCCCTCGAAGATGCCGAAGCGCGTCCTCAGGATCCTGGTGAAGACCCCGTACTGGCGACCCTCGGGCTGGGCAATGCCCCGGTAGGTCTTGAGCTCGGGATGGAGCTCCCTTGCCTCACCCAGGAACTCGGTCAGGAGACGTGTCTTGCCTATGCCGTTGTTGCCGATGATGGATACGATCCGGGACTTCCGCTGGGCGAGGACCTGATCTAGGAGGTC
>CAZGVR010000334.1:3964-4937 GCA_964528945.1 uncultured Myxococcales bacterium | reverse complement strand
GGCGCGCGCGGGCATGACGTGGGTCTCGCCGTCCTCGACCTCGGTCTTCCCGGAGGCGAGGGTCCCGGTCATCACGCCGCCGGAATCCGCGGAGACGAGGCAGCGTGCCTCTGGCTTCCCTGCGCCGGCGTCGTCCTGCCCCGGGAGGAGATCCCATGCCGGCACGATCGCGGACACGAAGTAGTGATCCGCGACCGCGAGGTAGTCCACGCTGCCCAGCCTGTCGATGCCGCCCTTGGACTGGACCTTCTTCAGCGGCTGCCGCTTGAGATCGCCGTCCAGGGAGCACATGCCCTCGAGCATCTCCTTCACCGGCTTCAGGAACCCCAGGAAGCCGGCCGCCCCCTCGATCTTGCGGTACAGCCGGACCGACACCCTCGGCGTCACGTCGAGCTTCCTGCCCGAGACGTTGGTGAGCCTGGTCACGGCCTCGATCTCGTAGGGCATGTCCAGGGACCTGAAGGTCCTCTCCACGATCCACTCGGGGGTCCGCGCGGTGAAGAGCACCTTGCCGTCCTTGCCGCCGCGGACCTCGTACTCGAGCCCGGTCGGGATCTCTCCTCCCGGCCACGTCGCGCGGAATGCGAGGTGGGCGCGCGGCCGCGCTCCGGGCGTCAGCCGGACCATGTCTATGGGGATCGTGCCGCCGCCCGGGGCGTCGTTCACGTAGCGGGGGCCCTTGAGCATCCAGGCCGCGATCACGCCGCCGCTGGAGCTCATGGTCGCGTCGTACCACCGCGTGCTCAGCTTGGCTCCGGTCGCCCCGGCCGAGGCGAGCGCCTCGTCGGCGTCCTTCCCCTCCGACGGTGACGAACCGGCCGTCGTTTCGGCCTCGCCGCCCGTGTCCTCCTCGCGGCTCTCGCGGATCGAGGGCTCCTCACCGCCGCTCCGCTCCGCGCCGCTCCGGTCGTCGCCCGAGTCCTTCTGCCCCGTGATCATCGGCATCACGACGCCGAAGAAGACGACCACCAGG